>JAJYWY010000023.1 GCA_021791245.1 Microcaldota archaeon | reverse complement strand
AAGAGTGTCAAAGAAAAAAGGCAACCTCGACCGCGACGAATACAAAAAAGGCATTAACGCATCAAAAACCGAAGCATTATTCTTACTATTCGAAGATGCACTTGAAGAGTTTAAGGCAAACTCTTTTTACCATGAAGATTTTTCCACAGCATCAATACTTCTCAAAGGAGTAGACTACACAATAAAAAACATAGAAGACCTATGTCCACGTCTCTCCCTATCTTACACTAAGGAAACATATTCAATAGGAATCTTCATCTCCGCGGCAATCAACAAAATAATCAAGGAAACAGACACGATAGTTCTGGATTTTGCAGGTATCGAAGTGAATTATTTGGGCTATAACCTCCCCTGTGGCAACCTGATAATTAAAGGCAACGCCGGCAAATATACGGGGGGATCGTCCGAAGGCGGCGAGATAAAAGTTAATGGAAAGATAAAGAGCATAGATGAATATGCAGAAGCCGCAATCTTCTGCAAGGGAAAGATGGTAAAGTAGGGGTAAAACAATGGAAGAACAAAAACAAGCAAAGCAGCAAATGCAAACAGACTCTGACAAGCTGGACAGCATTGCAAAAGTAGTAAGAATGCCAAAAGAATGGCTCCCATGCGTATAGGTCAGAAATCCAACCAAGGATTGAAACCATGTCAAATTATGTACCAACACATAGAATATATAATCTTCACGTAATATATTCAAGGAGATTTCATAAAAAATGTATCCTATACCATAACTATAGTACTGATTGCGTTTGTAGCATTAGCGCTGACAGTAATCTCAGGCATTGACCCACTCTCCAAGATAATACTCGCACTTCTAGAGATGATAATCTCGGGAGAAGCGATTATGAGGAAGAACAGGTTCAACAAGATCTTCCCTGGGGCATACATGATGAGCGGGAAGACTGGAATACGCGCCATAGAGAGGCTTTCAAAGAAAGCGCCGAGGCTATGGAAGTACATTGCCGACTGGGGGATAGTGGTAAGCCTTGGGATTCTCTCGTATTTCGTATTGAAGAACGAAAGCAGAAAGGAGAAGGCGGGAATATATATAACAGGCCTGCTGACGCTCGTCGTGGTAATGTTAATCATGCTGCCTGCGTCTATAATTCCTATAAGCCTAATTAACATACCGCAGGTGCAGGGCAGGATAACGCAGAATGTAGCTGCATGCATATCGGTTCCTTCGCAGGCTGCACCTTCTGCACCCACGCTTTCAAGCGAATATGTATACTATTTAATCATAGCCGCAGTGCTCATAGGCGGCCTTGCCTTCCTTATACCGATACTCCTAATCTTCAATGCTGCAACCATACTGCTCGCGCTTGCATCCTCAATAGAAAGCATATCCGCACATAACTATGCCGCGGCATACAATACGATAAATTCGCAGGTGCCGGGGGTAGCGCCCATAATACCCGGAATAACTATACCGCTTGTTGCAGGCATAGTCTCTCTTGCAATAATATTAACAAGCCACGAGTTCTTCCATGGCATACTTGCAAGGATATCCAGAATAAGGATAAAATCTACAGGGCTGCTGCTTTTCGGGATAATACCTATAGGCGCTTTCGTAGAGCCTGACGAAAAGAAAATAACGAAACTATCGAAGAAAGAGCAGAACAGGATATCTATAGCAGGGGTTGCCGCAAACATGCTTGAGGCATTCGCGTTCATGGCCCTGATGCTCCTCTTTGTAGGATACGTGAATCCATATTTCTCGCATACAAACGTGACTATTGTTGATACGGTTGCAGGGTCTCCTGCATGCAACGTCATAACCCCTGGATCCACCCTGATCTCGATAAACGGCCAAAATATATACAATATATCTGGCGTGGCAGAAGTGGAAAGCGCCATTGGAGGGGGCAAGGTAGCCGACGTGAAGACAAGCGCAGGCAGCTACGCGATGACTACGGAAGCCGGAGGCAGACTTGGAGTCGTACTTACCCAGAGTAGCGTGCAGAACGCCGGAATAATTCCTTCGCTCATGTACTTCATATATACAGTATTAGCGCTCTCCTTCATTCTAAGCTTCTCGCTGGCCGCATTCAACCTTTTGCCCATAACAGGGCTTGACGGATACAGGGTTTACCAGCTTGAAGCAGGAAAAGACAACAGGCTGCTTAAGATCGCGCTCATAATAATCATAGTGGCATTGCTGCTGAACGTAATACCGCTGCTCACATCACTGTGAGAAGCAGATTGCAGCATTCTGCCATGAATAGAGCAAGCTTCCATGGCGATTACAATTGATTGCAGCGAAGCAAACTGTGAGGGAATATTCAGTTGCATTTGCCTTACTTTGCATTTTTTCCCTTCTTTGTATGATGCGGCGGGATTAACAACGTGAGCGGGAAATCCCACACCATTTATGGATGGGATGGATGTCACGCTACAAGTATATGGATGCTGATTGGCATAGGCGAATCTGAGACATGCGAGCGATGCTAAACCACCCTGGCGAGCAATGAGCCTGGCGATACACCAAGGATCTCTGCATTTATGAACTCGCCAAATGGAACGTAGTCTAGGAACGATATTTCGTAATAATATGAATCCCTTCCCATAAACGATTTAGCCCCTTTCTCGTTGACAAGCACCTCCCTCTTTGTCCCTATAAGCATCTTCCTCTTCTCCATCTGCAATTGCCTTGATAATCTTGATACTTCAATGCTCCTTCTTTTCACAACGCCATTGTCAAGCTGCCTTAGGAACGATGCTTTTGCATGCGGCCTTTTTGTGAATTTAGAGATATTTGCTATGTTGGGCTTAACTTCTTTGAGCAGATCCATGGTTGCATTGAAATCCTCTTCGGTCTCGGTAGGAAAGCCTACGATTATGTCAGTGGCTATGTTTATGCCAGGCACTTTTCGTTCCAACTCCTTGCAATATGCCCTGAATTCGTCTACAGTATAGATCCGCCCCATGTCTTTAAGCACGCTGTCGCTCCCTGACTGCACTGGAATATGTATGAACTTGTAGACGCGCTCATTCCCGTATGCTTCAAGAAGGCTATCGAAATATTTGTGCAGGTGCTGGGGATTAAGCATTCCTACCCTTATCTTGAACCTGCCTTCGATCTCAGACGCCCTTGAGACGAGCTCTGCGATGTTTGTGCCCTTGTCCAGGCCGTATGCACCGGTATCCTGCGACGTCAGCTCTATCTCTTTCGCCCCTGCCTTAACGTTCATGCTTATTGCATTCAGCAAGACGTCTTGCGAAAAGCTGTTTAGCGGGCCCCTTGCAAATTTTGTCTCACAGAAAGAGCAGCTGCTCAGGCAGCCTTCGCTTATCGGTATGCGTGAGATGACGGAATTCGATACTGGAATCAGGCCTGACTTGTCTGTTCTTTGATACTTATCTTCCTGCACCCTTGTCCCAGATTCAATCTTTGCAATCGCTTCCGCAACCATGTTTACATTGCTGGTAGAGATTATGCTCGCGTTTGGCGATGCGCCCATTATGAGATCTTTGTTGGCGCTAGCCATGCACCCTCCGACTAAGAGCCTATTTCCCATATCCTTAAGCTTACTGATCCTGTAGAGTATACTTTGCTCGGTCGCCTTCTTAACTGTGCATGTATTTAAAACAATGAAATCGTAATCGGCTCCTTCGTCCTTTTCATCTACGGAATACCCATTGTCAGCTAGGATTTTGCCCATAATATCGCTGTCCGATTGGTTCAGCGTACATCCATATGTCTCTATAAGGACCTTCTTCTGCAGGAAATCGCCATCTTTATATACTTATTCGTGCAATAGAGTTTGCCGTTAATATATTTATATTATTGTAAGGAGGATATTATGCTTTGCGAACGATGTGGAAGAGATACTTTCAAACACGATGTGTGCAACTATTGTGGAAAGAAGATATGCTCAAACTGCATAAAGAGCTCAAGAGTAACAGGCAATAAAGTAAGGCTTGTTATCTGCAAGACAGACTGGGGAAAGATGGATAAGAGAAAGGAATTCAAGAACACTTCAAGGGAATAGATCGAGTGACATCCTCTCCCAGCTGAAGGTTGGGAGCTTCCAGGGTGGCTATGATTGGTCGTCACGATGCCACCGTATAGTTCCTGCTTCTTCGGCAACCGCCTTCCTTGCGGAAGGTCTTACATTGTCTCCACATGCTTGACTTCCCGAATGTCCTTCGGTAGCTTTGACAGCAAAACTGTCAAAATTTGAATTCACAGAGTTCAAAGCTCTATTGAGTATGTTTATGCTTGCATTTTTTGTTTCCACATTCTTCGCTTTCATCCCTATCTAAAAGATAGGAGTTTTCCCGCTATGAATTTATAAATTGTTTTTGGGGAATTCTGCGTCGTGTTTGCATTCCTTCAGCGCAATTATGCCATCATGCGTCTTCTTTGGTGAAGATGCCCGCATTTTTTTTCTTATGCTGTGTGTACGCGCCTAACGCAGGCACTCTTGCCGCTTTTTTCCTTGTACGCTTCAATCTCAATCAGTTTTTTCATTCTTATATTGAGGTTTTTGCACGCGCTTTATCCAGGCTTTTACGGCAAAGCCATCTATTATGAATTCCCTTGCTTCGCTCTCCTCCTCTCCCTGGGACATCCTTTCTGCATTTATGTTCTTCCTTATCTTTGCCTCATGCTTTTTAATGACCATGTCGAAGGGGCTTATCGTATCATACGCTACTGAAATCCTATCCTTCTTCTTAAGGTTCATTTCTTTCCTTATGAGCTGTATGCTGCGCTCGAATTCCCTTACTAGGGCTTCCTCCCTAAGTTCTTCGCTTATGTTCGTGTCAACCCTTGCCTTTCCGTATTTGAATGCAACGGATCCTTCCTCTTCCACCTTCCCAATTATAGTGAAATGCTCGGGCTTCACAATGAAAGGGCCTTTATTTGTATTTACGGTGTAATAGCCGCTCTGTGCAACCTGCCTTTTGACTGCGCCTGCATCCGCTCTCTTTAATTCGTCTGCAACAATCTGGGCATCTGCCTTGAACTCTGGACCCAGAGTCGTGAATATCGGCCTTATCTCTTCCGATATCGATGATACTTGCTCTATCTTCAGCCTCTTTACGTTAGTGAACTCTTTTATTATCCCTGACAGTTCTGCCAGGTATCCATATGCCCTATCGTCATTCAGTGATATGTAAGCTGCCTCAAGAGGCTGCCTGAGCTTCATGTTAGATTTTTCCCTGCTGTTGAGTATTGCAGATATAACTTCCATAGCGTAATCGAACTTTTCCTCCAGGCCTGCGTCTACGAGCTTCTTGTCTGCCTTTGGCCAGTCGCATAGGAATACGCTTTCCTTATCTGCGTACATGCCTGTGTATATGCTCTCTGCAGTAAAAGGCATGAACGGCGATATTGCTACCACCAGGTCATGGAGTATGTAATTTATCAGGTCTATCTTCTTCCTGGCTGAGGCTTTGCCCTCTTCAAGTATCTTCTTTTTCGCTATCTTAAGATAGAACCTGCTGAAATCGTTCACCGCGAACGAGAGCAGTGAATTTATTGCTGCATCAGGCTCATAATTGTCCATGGATATAGTTGCTTTATTCAAAGCAGAATTGAAACGCGATGATATCCATGCATCCTCGAATTCCATTCCTGCCCTTGGCTTTTTCGCCTTATCCGGTTTATATCCTATGGCGCTTGAATACTCGTTAAGCAGATTTGCGATGTTTGTGAGCATCGTAATGTTCTGCTGCATCTCCTCAATCTCCTTGTGCGAGAATTTCAGGTTTTCATGAGGCAGGTGCGAGATCATGAAGCCCCGCACAGCATCGATTGGCACTTTTCCAATCAGCTCAGACCCGCTGACATAATTGCCCTTGCTCTTGTGCATCGCCTCTCCCTTGCTGTCCAGCACCCAGCCCTGCATCAATATCTTGTTGAAAGGGGTTTTCCCATAGGCAGCAACTCCTGTCTTCATCAGCGTGGCGAACCATCCCCTTATCTGGTCAGGCCCCTCAGTTATGAAAGCCCCGCCGTACATCCTCTTAAACTCGGCATCGCTCAAGCTCGACGTGTGCGCTACCCCGGAATCATACCATACATCAAAGACGTCTGGTATTCTTTTCATATCCCCTAAGCATTTGCCGCATTTTAGATGCACTTTGTCTATCTCTGGCTTGTGCAACATCTCGGAGCTTGGCTTGATGTCTGCCCCGGACGCCTCTTTCAGCTCATTAAAGGACCCTATTGCACGCACATTGCCGCATTCGGCGCATATCCAAATAGGAATCGGTATCCCCCAATATCTCTGCCTTGTTATTACCCAGTCTGGGGCCTGGTCTATGCTTGCCAGGAACCATTCCTTTAGTTCATTTGGATGCCATGATACCTTTTCTGACTCCCTTTTTATCATCTTCTTTATTTTAGATATGTTTATGAACCACTGCTCTGTGGGAAGATAGACAAGTTTCTCCTTGCATCTCCAGCAATGCGGATACTTGTGCCTTATCGAGGTTTTGAGAAGAAGCGCATTCGCGTCCTTCATATCAGCTTCAACCGCCCTGTTGGCTTCGTGTATCACCTTAAGGCCTGCGTACTTTCCCGCAATGCCGCTGTAAGACCCGTCTAGCCCTACTATAGAGAGCATCGGTATCCTGTTCTTCTTCGCAAGCTCGTAGTCCTCTGGGCCATACGCAGGAGCTACATGAAGTATTCCGGTACCCTCTGTAAGCGTGACGAATTCTTCTGAAAGTAGCACTTTGTGGAACTTTCTAGTTTCTTTCTGCGCGTCGATGTTTGGCTCGAGCGGGCTCGTGTACTTTATGCCTTCAAGCTCGGACCCGTAAAATTCGCTTTTTATTATTAAAGACGAGCCTACTGCCTTTCCTACGTCATCAATCCTCTCCTTTGCAAGTATCACGTTCCTTCCATCGAGATCCGCAAGCACGTACCTTGCAGTTGGATTTACAGCGACTGACATGTTTGCCGGAAGCGTCCATGGGGTAGTAGTCCATACTAGAAGATATGCCCCCTGAGGCAATTCTATCTTCGATTTCGATTTGACATCTATCCTAAACAGGAAGTATATTGAAGGGTCTGTATCTTCCTCCTCCTCTACTTCAGGGCCCTTTGCCAGGGCAGTTCCGCAGTGCATGCAATATGGCATTACGCGCGTATCCTTGTAAACGAGGTTTTTATCGTATATCTTCTTGAATACCTCCCACGCTTTGCCTATGTATTCCGCACTTGCAGGTATATATGCGTCGTCAAAATCCATCCACACCCCATACCTCTTGGCTACTTCTATCTGCCCTTTGACGTTTCCCTTGTACAGGTTTATGCACTCGCTTATGAATTTATCCACTCCAAAAACAGCTTCTATGTCCCTCTTTGACTTTATATTAAGATTCCTCTCTGCCTTGTTCTCTATTGGAAGCCCGTGAACGTCGAATCCCGCCCTGTCGAACACATCGTAGCCTGAGAGCCTCTTGAACCTAAGTATTGTATCCTTTCGCGAATATCCGCGTATGTGCCCAAGATGGAGCTCTCCGTTTGCATATGGCGGTCCTTCCAGGAAAAAGAAAACCTTCTTGCCCTTGTTCTTCTCCCTAACCTTCTCTACTATCCTACCTTCTTCCCAATGCCTAAGAATCCTCTCTTCGTCATCGCTGTTCATGCTAAACAAGACTAAATCCCTTTTTGCGTAAATATATATAATAGCAACGCACAATTTCTATGTTTACATGAGAAATGCAGATTATGTAACAATATTCAGGACTGCGATCATATTCGTCGTCATCTATCTTATACTTGCAAAATGGAATGCTGCCGGAATCATACTTATAACGCTTCTTGCATTCGCGCTGGATTACTTTGACGGATTGCTTGCGCGAAGGGATATGAAGAGAGGGATGAAAGCAACGCATTATGGCGCAGCCCTTGACATAGCTGGAGATAGGATAACAGAATATGCGTTTTGGATAACTTTCACGTATCTCAATATAATCCCCCTCTTCGTGATCTTCATAATACTTGTAAGGAACTCGCTCTCGGATGCGCTTACGCTGTCCAAGGGCAAAACATTCTCTAACATGAAGTCAGGATTCGGAAAGATAGCATATTCGCATTTCAGCAGGGGGTTGTACGGCACGATAAAGATGCTGACGTTCCTCTACCTTATAGCAGTATATCTTGCAGGATACAGCATTACTGTAGGATATGCGCTTGTTGCCGTACTAGTTGTATACAGCGTGCTGAGAGGCTCTGCAGAGATATATGAAAGCATACGATGAAATCTGGCATCACCGTAAGGCTAAAGCCCGTGTGGTTCCTAATGAGAGAATATCCTAGTGGATGATGAATTAGCCCTTTAGATATTTCTCGAAGATCGCGTCGGCCATTTTGTGGATCTTAACGAGCTCCTTTTTGTGTATGTCTGACAATGCCTTGTTGCCTATGTTCTCCTCACCTCTGCTGTATATTATGGCGTCTGCCGTGTCTGCCATCTTCACTATCTGCGCTTCAAGGGTTGACTTATTTCTTTCCTCTTTCAGCAATTCCCAATAACTGTCATGCATCTTCTCATTTTCCAGCATAGTGAGCATAAATTCGAGGGATGAATCTGCGAGCTTTCCAAGGGACGCCCTGAACTCTTCCGAGAGCTGGCCCTGGCTGTACTTGGCATCATGCGGTATGTCTCCAGTGACAACTTCGTCTGCATCGTGTATGAGCGCCATGCGGATTACCTTCTCGGTGTCGTTCCTTATTCCCTTCTGGTTGAAATAGTCTGAAAAGACCATGCCGATAAGCGCAACTGCGCCGCTGTGCTCAAGCACATTCTGCTTCCTTATTGTGGTCCTTGTATTGTACCTTACTATGGATGAAAGCTTAGACATGGAGTAGAAGAGGAATTCCTCCAGGAACCTGTCTATATCCCTGTGCATTCTTCTGTAATTTTTGCCTTTTCCCTTCATGCATCCACGTATTTGATTAGCAATATATGCCTTTTCGTTCATAATATAAATACTTTTTCTGCTATCGTTGCAGCAGCAGGTGTTTAATTGTCCGATATACTTGACATAGCGTGGACCGAAAAATACAGACCGTCGAAGCTTGGAGAAGTGATAGGCCAGAAGCCGATAGTGGACAGACTCAAGGCATTCGTAAAGGCAGGAAACTTCCCTAATATGATATTTGCAGGAAACGCAGGGGTAGGCAAGACTACTTGCGCAATAGCCATGGCAAAGGAGCTTTATGCAGACAAGATAAACGAGGCATTCCTGGAGCTTAACGCAAGCGACACAAGGGGAATAGACGTGATAAGGGGCAGGGTAAAGGAGTTCGCAAGGACGCTGCCGCTCTCTTCCGGCCTTGTGAAAATAATATTCCTCGACGAAGCAGACGCACTTACCAGCGAGGCGCAGCATGCACTGAGAAGGACGATGGAGAAGTATTCAGCAACAACCAGGTTTGTGCTAAGCGCCAACTATGCAAGCAAGATAATAGAGCCAATACAGAGCAGATGCGTTGTGTTCAGGTTCAAGCAGCTCACAGAAGAGGATATGCTAGAATACATAAGCAGAATTGAAAAAACAGAAGGATTAAAGATAGACAAGAAGGCGGTGGAAGCCCTAGTATACGTGAGCGAAGGGGATCTGAGAAAGCTGACTAACATACTGCAGAGCGCGGCTGCGCTGAGCGAGAACATAAAGGAAGAGAACATATACGACATCGCTTCGAGGGCAAGGCCCAAGGAGGTAATAGCGATGTTGAGGCTTGCCGTATCCGGAGATTTCGTCAATGCTAGGAAAGAGCTGAACACCCTTGTGCTCTCATATGGGATGAGCGGGGAGGACATACTGATACAGAGTTATAGGGAAGCGCTGAACCTAGACATAGAGGACAAGAAGAAGCTGAAGATAGTAAAGGAGATAGGAGAATGCAACTTCAGGATAGCGGAAGGCGCCAATGAGAAAATACAGCTTGAGGCAATGCTTGCGAGCATCGCATTATGACCGCCTGTGGATAATATGTATTTTTATATATCTTTGAACAAATTAAGTATGGTGTAGCTATGGAAAGAAGAGAAACAAAAAGTGAGAAGATAGAAAGTTTAAAGAATGAAATTAGAAAAATTAGCCAGAGAATAGAAGATGATTGGCATGATTCATGCCCTAAGAACGATCCTAGGTATAAATTTAGATCTGGGGATTCTCCGGCAGACTATTTGATTCCGCACCTGGTGAGCCTGCGGAAAGATTTGAGGAAACTTGAGGAATCATGAATAACTTTCCATGAAAGAAAAGATAGGATCAACTAGTCCATATTTTAAGCAATAATCGCATTTACCCGGCTAAAAAATAAACTGGAAAAATCATATACTGCAGAAAAAGTATTATTCTCCATGAGAAATCTGAAATGCAAGGCATATGACAATGAGATTCTAATTAATGAGGTAACAAAGGAATAGAGAGATGGCTGAGAAACTAAATGTCCTAGCACCTAAAAATCTGTGTATTAAGGAGATAATGGTAAACCAATGGAAGAACAAAAACAAGCAAAGCAGCAAATACAAATAGACTCTGACATCCTTAATACACTTTCAAAGGCAGTAAGAGTGTCAAAGAAAAAAGGCAACCTCGACCGCGACGAATACAAAAAATGCATTAACGCATCAAAAACCAAAACATTCTTTTTACTATTCGAAGATGCACTTGAAGAGTTTGCTAAGTTAAACGATTATGAAGATGACATTTCCACAGCATCAGCACTTCTCAAAGGAGTAAATTATACAATAAAAGACATAGAAGAACTATGCCTAATTCTTTCTAAATCTTATGCTAATGAAACAACTTCAATAGGAATCTTCATCTCCGCGGCAATCAACAAAATAATCAAGGAAACAGACACGATAGTTCTGGATTTTGCAGGTATTGAAGTGAATTATTTAGGCTATTATCTCACACGCGGCAACCTGATAATCAAAGGAAGTGTGGGTGGTTATACCGGTCAGTCCATGCAATCCGGCAGCATCACAATCCACGGTAACTCCGGCGATGCAACTGGTCGGTCCATGAAAGGCGGCAGCATAATTGTAGATGGCAACGCCGGCAAATATACCGGCGAATTCATGCAATTCGGCAGCATCACAATCCACGGCAACGCCGGCGATCGGACTGGCTACTCAATGGAAGACGGCAGCATAATTGTAGATGGCAACGCCGGCAAATATACCGGCGAATTCATGCAATCCGGCAGCATCACAATCCACGGCAACGCCGGCAAATATACCGGCGAATTCATGCAATCCGGCAGCATCACAATCCACGGCAACGCCGGCGAATATACTGGCCACCCAATGCAAATAGGCTCTGACATCCTTAATACACTTTCAAAGGCAGTAAGAGTGCCAAAGGAAAAAGGCAACCTCGACCGCGACGAATACAAAAAATGCATTAACGCATCAAAAACCGAAGCATTATTTTTACTATTCGAAGATGCACTTGAAGAGTTTAAGGCAAACTTTTTTTACCATCAAAATTTTTCTACAGCATCAGTACTTCTCAAAGGAGTAGACTACACAATAAAAAACATAGAAGACCTATGTCCACGTCTCTCCCTATCTTATGCTAATAAAACAACTTCAATAGGAATCTTCATCTCCGCGGCAATCAACAAAATAATCAAGGAAACAGACACAATAAACCTAGATTTTGCAGGTATTGAAGTGAATTATTTAGGCTATTGTCTCACACACGGCAACCTGATAATCAAAGGAAGCGTGGGCTATGATACAGGTCAGTCCATGCAATCCGGCAGCATCACAATCCACGGCAACGCCGGCAAATGGACAGGTGGTTTCATGAAAGGCGGTAGCATAACTGTAGATGGCAACGCAGGTGAGGATACTGGTGAATACATGCGATCCGGCAGCATCACAATCCACGGCAACTCCGGCGATGCGACTGGTCGGTCCATGCAATCCGGCAGCATCACAATCCACGGCAACGCCGGCAAATGTACCGGCGGCTTCATGCAATCCGGCAGCATTGCAATCCACGGCAACGCCGGTGATTGGACTGGCTACTCAATGGAAGACGGCAGCATAATTGTAGATGGCAACGCCGACAGTTTTACTGGCGACTCTTCCAAAGGCGGCGAGATAAAAGTTAATGGAGAGATAAAGGGTATAGGCGGCAACCCAAAAGCCGCAATCTTCTGTAAGGGAAAGAAGGTAAAGTAGGGGTAAAACAATGGAAGAACAAAAACAAGCAAAGCAGCAAATGCAAATAGACTCTGACATCCTTAATACACTTTCAAAGGCAGTAAGAGTGTCAAAGAAAAAAGGCAACCTCGACCGCGACGAATACAAAAAAGGCATTAACGCATCAAAAACCGAAGCATTATTCTTACTATTCGAAGATGCACTTGAAGAGTTTAAGGCAAACTCTTTTATCGATGAAAATTTTTCTACAGCATCAACACTTCTCAAAGGAGTAGACTACACAATAAAAAACATAGAAGACCTATGTCCACGTCTCTCCCTATCTTACACTAAGGAAACAAATTCAATAGGAATCTTCATCTCCGCGGCAATCAACAAAATAATCAAGGAAACAGACACGATAGTTCTGGATTTTGCAGGTATTGAAGTGAATTATTTAGGCTATTGTCTCACACGCGGCAACCTGATAATCAAAGGAAGCGTGGGCGATTATACAGGTCACTACATGCAATCCGGCAGCATCACAATCCACGGCAACGCCGGCGAATATACCGGCGACTTCATGCAATCCGGCAGCATCACAATCCACGGCAACGCTGGCGATTGGACTGGCGACTCAATGCAATCCGGCAGCATAATTGTAGATGGCAACGCCGGCAAATATACCGGCGACTTCATGCAATCCGGCAGCATCACAATCCACGGCAACGCTGGCGAATATACCGGCCACTCAATGAAAGACGGCAGCATAATTGTAGATGGCAACGCCGGCAGTTTTACTGGCGACTATTCCAAAGGCGGCGAGATAAAAGTTAATGGAGAGATAAAGGGTATAAGTAACAATGCAAAAGCCGCAATCTTCTGCAAGGGAAAGATGGTAAAGTAGGGGTAAAACAATGGAAGAACAAAAACAAGCAAAGCAGC
>JAJYWY010000012.1 GCA_021791245.1 Microcaldota archaeon | reverse complement strand
TTTAAAATATATACATTTCTACCATCAGAGGATTTTGTTCTGTCTTTTCGCATAAAAATTATGCGGAAGGTCATCCCAAGAGGACTATTTTGCCTGGTAGAAGGTTACATCTAGCGAAACTGCGGCCCGATTCATGCGGGCGACACGCTTCCGACCAAGTACAAACATGGAGTATCAGAGAGAAAAATGAAACGCTATTGTCCTGTCGCATTCGGCATAGGCCGCTAAAAGTCCAAGCCTTTGGCATTTTGTCAAAACATTTGGACGCTACTTAATAGCATTTAAATTTATTGTTTGCAGTATTAACCATGGCAAATTCGGACAAGATACTGAAGAAGGCGCTCAACGACTTAGACAAGAAACTGAAAGACGCCGGGAAGGAGGAATCGGTGGGCAATATAGAGAAAGCGATAAAGATTAGGGAGGAGGTACTTAGGCAGTTCATAGGAATGGGAATGAATGAAAGAGCATCGGAGCAATACGAAAGGATATACGCACTTGCGAAGGAATATGGGGATACGTTAAGAAAGGAGGGGAATCGTGCTGCCGGGCTTTGGTACAAAAAGGCGGAAGAAATGCTAGACAAATTGCCCCCAGACGATGCAAGGAAAAAAGAAATCGGCAAATTGAGAGCGGATACGGGAAGAAATGTTGTTGAGCTTTATAAAGAGGAAAAGAAGGGAATGCTTATAGGAAATATCGTTGCAGGTATGATGAAAGGTGCAGCAGAGGAGGCGTTTACAGAAGAGGATAAAGCAAAGGAGGAGAAAGAGGAATTTGGCAGGAAGATGGACCTGGACAAGGGAATCTTGGGAAAGTTCAGGATAAGGGAGATCCATTCATATTTGGCCAAGGAGAATGCGCTGCATGAGGCAATTTCGCAGGGCAGGAACGATCTGGATGAGGAAGCGGCAAAAGACGTAGAGAAACATATAGGTGCAGGAAAAAGGAACTCGATATTAATGAACCATTATGAGGCAGCATGCGAGTTTTTGACAGCGGCTAAAATCTGCAGCAGCATCAAAGACGATAGGGCTACTATGCTGTTCACGCGGGCTGGCGATGAATATATGAAGGCCGGCGGAAAGCTCCTCGGTGAGAGTGAAAAGGACAGGATAAGCGACTACAGCAACGCGGTGCTTGCATATATATATGCAGAGGATAGGAATAAGGCATCATTCGCAACAAAGAAGCTCGAAGAGATTTATGCGAAAAAAATAAAGGAGTACATAAAGGATGGATTGAACGTCCCTGCAAAAGACGAGATCGACGAAGCTGTAAATGTTTTTGCGAATCTTGGCATGGATGAAATCGTAAACAAGTTTACCATGATGAGAACAAAGCTAAAGTAGACGTGATTAAACGTCTTAATTTTCTATTCTTTGTTCATGGCGGAGAAGCGAGATGTGCAGGCACAGCTATGCTTGCAGTTACCAATGCGAGCATGCTCCCGCAAAAAAGCGCAAATGCGAAAAGTGCTATTACATACTTCCATCCTGGCCAGGTGTTCTTTGTTCCTTTTATGGCCCTGTCCACTATCGCAGTAACAGGCCAGCTCAGCATACCTGCACCGCCGTATGCTATGTAGAGAAGAAGGAGTACGATAGGCTCCTGTGTAAGGCCCTGTGCGTATCCCGATAACCCATATAATATTACCATTAATCCCAGCAGGAACGCCAGAAAGCCAACATATTGTAGCTTCGCTCCAGCCTTGATCGAAAAGTATGCTGCAATCATGAGCAATCCTATCATTGTATAAACATCATAGAAGAGTATGTTGTAGCTTCCAGGAAGCGGCCATGTCAGTTGACCATAGAGCCCGGTTATCAGTGCATATGCCCCCAGGAACGCCAGTACGACAAATCCGGAGTAAGCGCTTATCTTGAAATCAGACCCTTTCTTGTCCTTCCTGTATGATAAATAGCTGTCAACAGTTACGTAGACTAGAATCAAACCCATGAACCCCAAAACGAAGAGCTGGCTCGTCAGTATGTCTACAAATGCCATAATCCCACATTATACTATAGAAATGATAGATTAAATACTTTATCCCAGGCGCATTTTTCGAAGTTTTCTCCTTTTTCCCATTAGAATGGCAAAAATAGATAATGGCCTGGATATCCGCTTGTATTATTCCTTATCTGCTATTGCCAAGGCAAATGATGAAATCCGAATGGTATGCCGCTTTCCTCCGTAATTTTGTAAATGCCATGCATTTATCCGCTTCCCTGCATTTATCTTTTATTTTTCCCTGCATTTTTATTGCGGTTAATATAGCCCTTCCAATGCTTTAATGTGAATGGGTCTAATATCCTGTCGTAATACGATATAAGAAGCATCACCACAAAAAGAAACACTATTATGAGCATCTCTGCAGAAAGGGCATAGTCTACATAGAGGAGTATGGTTTGTGCTGCTGCAGAGGATGTTTTTACTAGTATAAAAGAAAAAAGCGTAACCAAGAGATCTAGTGCAACCGACAAATAAGCCAGTTTGTCGAGCGTTTTCTTTATTCTGGTTACTCTAACCAGATCCTTATGTTTCATGCTAGTTATATCTTGGGCAAACAATTAAAGGATTCGTGTTTTTGGCGATTGGCATTAAGGCTACATTGGCAACTCGCTCAATGGGCCCGCGGAGAATCGAACTCCGGATCTTTTCCGTGTGAAGGAAACGTCGTACCACTAGACCACAGGCCCATGCATGCGTTTCGTATACTTGCCTCAAAATATTAGTGACATCCTCTCCCAGCTAAAGGTTGGGAGTTTTCAGAGTGGCTATGATTGGTCGTCATGCTGCCACCCATATAGTTCCTGCTTCTTCGGCAACCGCCTTCCTTGCGGAAGGTCTTACGTCGTCTCCACAGGCTTGACTTCCCGAATGTCCTTCGGTAGCTTTGACAGTTTTGCTGTCAAAATTTGAACTCGCAGAGTTCAAAGCTCTATCGAGTATGTTTATGCTTGCATTTATATCCCTGTCCTTTCTCATACCACACTTCTCGCAGATGAATGTCCTTTGCGATATTGACACTTTCTGCACATTTCCACAATTGCCGCAAGTCATTGTGGTATATTGGGGGTTTACCACAACCGCTACGCAACCAGCACTTTCAGCCTTGTATTGTAGCATTTGAGTAAAGTTCCCCCAAGAAGATTCGCTTATTGACTTTGCATATCTTCGGTTTTTCACCATGTTCGGTATTTCTAAATCCTCGTATGCGATTAACGAATATGAGTGGGTAAGATTGTATGAAAGTTTGTGAAGGTAATCCTGCCTTATTCTTGCAATGTGCTCCGAGTATCTTGAGAATCTTATTACCGCCTTCTTTCTATTGCGAGAGCCTTTTCTCTTTCTTGAGACATTCTGGAGAACCTGCGAGTGCAGTTCGGTAAATTCTGGTTTTTCCTTTTTTGTTTGCGTAATCCAGACATTCATTCTGTATTCTGTCAGGGTTTTACCTGTTTCCTTATAGTATGCCTTTGACTTTTCGAGAAGCAGATTATAGAGTTCCTTTGAAAGGAGCATCTGCCGATTGAGTGTTGCCTTCTGTTCCTTTGAAGGATATGCACGATACTTATATGCAGTTTTCATGACGACCATATCTATTATACTATTAAAATTTATATACTTTTTCCACATTCTTCGCTTTCATCTCCTATTTAAAAGATAGGAGTTTTTTCCGCTATGAATTTATAATATTTCGGAGACTTTGCATTTTTGCCCTATGTTATTCCGTTATTTTGTTTGTAAAGCCAGCGCAGCTTGACGGATAGATGACTACGCAACCATAATCGCAGGATATTGAGCAGCATTCCGGCAGGCTTGGCTATCGCTTTCTAGGGGGGGTGCATTATCAAATCCCGGTTTTGCCGCAGGCTATTTTGAAGATGCTTGATACCCGATTGGGAATATACCTGAGATCCCATATCTGGATTCGATGCAAAAGCGTTGCAGGGCTGCAATACGTTTGTTTCCAATAGGATTTAGCCGAATTCTGCGGCTATTGCGCACTTGGAGAGATATGAAGGGTCTGCATTCTGGTAGAAATGGTATGGAAGTATTACTGTGCTGTTGCTCTGGCTTGCATTCAGGAACACGCTTGGCTCTGAATCCGCAACGCTAAGGCACGATGACGCGCTCTTTGTGGATATGTTGATTGCATGGCCAAGGCCGGTAGGCGAATATGCGCACGAAGTCTTGTTAAGTATGAAGAAATCTATGGTGCTTGCATTCCTTGAATGAGCTATTACCTGGACAAGCATGTCTGTGCATGGTATGAGAAGCGGCAGGTTGGAAGTATTCTGGTAAGTAATTGCTATGGCCACGCGCGTTGCGGAATCGAAATTTGCCTTAAACGTGTTGAAATTGACATATGTATAATTTGAATATGCCTCATAAGCTACGGCAGCAACTATTATTATTACAACTACAACTGCAAGCGCAGGCAGAAGCTGATTCTTCTTATCCGATCCTTTTGCGCTGTCATGTTTTCTTGATGTCGTTTCTTTTTTTGATGATGCCATGATAACACCTTCAGCTTAATATAGACGCGGGATAGCACCTGAACATGAATGCAGGGCTCCCTTCTACGTCCATAAGCGTGCCGAAATACGAATACATCGTTATAGAATTATTCTGTGCAGAGGAAAAATATATAACTGGTTCGTTTTGCTTCGCGTAATTCTCAAGGCAGTCGCTGAGGTTTCCAGCTATTACTCCTGTGCAGAACCCATTCACTATGCTTATCCTGTCGATATGCTTTCCCTTCAGAGTCTGGTTAAGCGTATTTGCACATGCTGTTATGCCCTGGGATGTGCCGTTTGTTATTATTGCAATGCTTGGCGAAGAACTTATTATGCTCTTAAAGGAGTCGCCGCGTATGCCTGAAGATGCCTGCGAAGATGCAATATATGCGAGCATTATGTATAGCAGGAGCGCAAGCCCGATTATTACAAAGAGTTTCATCCAGTTGCTATGCGTTCTTGCGCTTGCCCTAAGCTTGCCTTTTTTGGCGAGGCTCCTGTGCCACAGCAGTACGGCAAGAAGTATTACTATGGAAATTATGATTGCAAGGAGCGCAGCCGCCAGGGGAGCAGACGCAACATTATTTCCGTAATCCGAGCTTATCATTGGCAGTATAAGCATCGCAAATGGCGCGCCTATGGCCCTTGATATGCCATTGAGCGAAAAGAGGGTTTTGCTTGACTGGTATTCCGATTTCGCCAGATTGTTTATGAGGCTTAGCTGGCGGTCTGCATATATCGTGTTTGATACGTGAGTCTGCATCTGGTTGTCAAGGGAAAGCTCCTGGAAGGAGAGATTGGCCAGGGAGCTTTCCTGCATTCCGTTCAGTTGCGCCAGAAGAAGAAGTTTGTCGTTCTGGGCAGATAGGTTCAGCATTGAGTTGTATGTTGCATTGGCCTGCATATACGCAGATTGGGCCTTGCTAAGATCGATTGAGAAATTATGCGCAAGTGCGCTTATATTGAGCGACAGGTAGTTGTCCTGCATATACGTGTAGTATGATTTCAGTGCGGATACGGAAAGCGAAAGCGAAGAATTTGATGTCTTTAGCAGCAGCGAGTTAGACTGGTTAAGAAGAAGAGAATATGAGGCTATCTCTGCCGAGGTCTTATTCTGCAGGGCAGCATATCTTTCCCTTGCAACGTATGGATAAACCGTCTGCAGGGTATTATGCTGCACAGACGTCGCAACTCCCAGTATCTGGGCATTTGTTATAGGAATGGTGCTAATCTTTGCCAGCTGCAGCTGTATTGCAGAGAGCATAGAGAAATTATAATTAAGGTTTTCGCAGAATCCCGACATCTGGCAGTACCATGGCGCCGTATACTGCGGCACATATGTTATGCATGTAGAGAGCTCGGAATTTGTCACGTTTGAGAGCTCTGGGAACAGGGGATTCGTATACAAATCATGGGTTATTGATGATATGTTGTCTATGCTGTTTACCAAAATTGGCAGATAGGCAGCTGCATTGCTCGCATTTATCTTTTGTATACTTGAATAAAATGCCGTATAATTGTTGGTAAGCTGCGTTCTGTTGACGCTTAATTCGAGTATGCCCTGGGCAAAAGGATTCGTCAGCGTGACCCCGCCTTGTGTCGCATATTTCGTTACATATTGCCCGTTTGCCTCGGCAAAGCCTCCGGATTCGTACAGCGCCTTGTTGCATACGGGTGTTGACTGGCAGCTCTGGCAGTTGTTAGAGAGCGTGCATGTACTCCCTGCATTTAGCCCCGTCTCCGTAAGGCAGTCATTGTAAGACGATGCAGAGGAATCCTGGAACTGTTGCAGGTTGGCGGCAAGCGACGTGAAGTTGATGGACGAGATGCTCTGATGCAATGTGTAGTTCTTTATAACAGAGAAGATTGTGGATGTGTTAAATACGAATGAGTAGCTGCTGGAATCGTTTACCACCAGATAAGGCGCGTTGTTGTAATACAGTATCGTATAATTGAGGCCATTGGCTGTGACGTTAACGTATTTCAGCGAGTTCACTATAGACTGCGATACATTGTACCTTATTAGGGATGTGCTTATGCTGGAAGACGCATTAAGCGCAGTTATAAGAATTAACGACGACAATATAATGCACAGCGCTTGGATTCTCATGCAATCAGATAAATTATATTGTGAAAGCTTATAAATCTCACTAGATGCGGAATTGAAGGCACTGGAAGCAAGGGAAAGGGTTTTACACCCAATATCTAAATTCATTTTGTTAATGCAGAGAGTATCGCTTCTGCTCCTGCACGTATCCTCTCCGCAAGAGCATCAGCAGATAGGAATGCGCTCTTGTCCTGCACTTCATTTACAGCTACTGCCACGCATGCTGCGCTGAACATCCTCATCCTTGCTATCTTGAATAATATCGCAGTCTCCATGTCAGCAGCAATGTTGCCCTCGTCTTCCCTTGCCTGCCTGAATGCATCGTCTTCGGCATAGAATGCATCGCTTGTAAATATCTTTCCTGCATGCACCTTAATCCCTGATGCGTTCATCGATTTCATTGATTCCCATATTTTGCTGGATAGGCCATGGCTGGCTACTGGAAGAAGCCCTTCCGGGTACTGCGAATGTATTCCCCCATCTGTGAACGATGCATGCGTTGCAATTATGTAGTCCCCTATCTTTACATTCCTTGAGATTGCGCCGCATGTTCCAAACCTTACTATCTTTTTTGCTCCGAGCATGTGCAGCTCTTCTGCAACTATTGCCATTGACGGCTGGCCCATTCCGCTTGTAGCTATTGTTACGCTCTTTGCAGCGTGGGACCTCCAGATAGAGCATTTGCATTCTCCAGTATATACAAGAAGGCCCCTGTTGCTGCTTACAAGCTTTGGATCCCTTAGCAGATGCGAAAGGAACTCAGCCCTTCCCTGGTCTCCCACAAGTATGACCTTGTCAGATATGTCGCTTTTATCCGCTTTTATATGTAATGGCATTCAAAGAATCCTCTGGTTTTTCCAATATATTATGCAGCATATATATAATATCCTGACGCTGCATAGCTGAAGGATATGAATAAAAAAGGAAGAGAAAGTTAAAAACAAAAGAAAGAAAAAAGCCTTTCAAAAAGGCTTTATCGAAACGCTCTTACGCTTACGAGCTCGCTGCAGTCAGCAGGTCCTGTATGAACTGGTTTCCTGCCTGGACTGTCTGGTTTGCAGAGTATCCAGCTACAAGAATCCTGTTGGTCCCGAATGCCTGAACCACTACAGAGCTTGGCCCGAATGAAGAGTCAAGGCTTGGGTTCTGTGCGAAGACCTGCGCGGATACGCTGTTTACGTACTTGCTTCCTACGAGAATCAATGTTGATGCATTGTTCGCGTTGCTGTCAAGTACTGCAAGAGGCGTTGTGCTTGTGTCCAGCTTCACAGGAGTTACAGCCTGCGTCACTGAAGGCACTGCAGTCAGGTTAGCAACACCGGATACAGAGCAGCTGCTAGGCGTAGATGCAAGTGCACACGATGCGTTTACTGAAGCGATCGAGACGTTTGCTATGTTCGTAGCCTGGCCTACCTTGTATGGACCATATGTAGCCACAGACGATGAGACTGTAGAGCTCTGAGGTCCTACGAAGAACTGCAAAGTGTCTACAGATTCCGCAAGATCAAGCGTCAATCCAGTCGTTGAGATTGAGCCTATCTCGCTGCCCCTCTCTGTCCTGAAGCCCTGCTGAGCCTGCGTACTTGTTGCACCGCTGCCATAGTAGTTTACAGAGTTGCCATTACCATTTGTCTGGTTAAGCCAGTATCCTGTAGTAAGTGTGGACTGGTTTGTTATGTCGAACGTTATGTTCGCACCAGCAGATGATGTCTGGCTAGGCTCTGTCACTTCAGGCACGTTGTACGTAAAGTACGTTGCCCTCTGTGCAGTGTCAGATGGAATGGAGCTCGTGTATAGCTGGAAGTGCATATTGGACTCTGTTCCTACAGAATACAGAACGTTTGCGCTTGTCGCTGTCGTAGCTATCTGGTATGGATACTGATTTACCATATAATTTATGGTAGGGCCTCTATATATAAGCTCTCCCATAAGTATGGAATTTTGAGAGTTCATACCATTGTCACTCAGAACATTCGACGTTTCGTATACGTTGACCTGTACTCCTGGAGAAGGCAATGCCTCGCTAAGCTTTATGTCTGTTACGTTGTTGAAGAGCCATCCTGAAAGGATCTGGTTGGCTCCTCCTGCAAACAAGCCTACAGTGCTGCTTGCACTTGGCAATCCTCCAGAAGGATTGAACGTTACCTGAGGGCTGCTCTTTGAAGTCTGGCCCATTTTGTAACCTGTTATTGTTACAGTAAGGCTGTGGCTGCTGTCCACCCAGTTAGGGTTCAATACCTGTGAGCTGGAACCACCACTAAGAGAGTATAGCTGTATTGCCATTCCAGAATTTGGCATTGTAGCTATGCTGTTGGAGTTCTGCGCTATAACGTTCTTAGGTATATACTCATACGCGTCCAGGTTATAGTTTACAGTCCCTGTTGATGCGCTAGGCGACGTAGATCCATCCTGGGGGTTTATAGAGAATGCTGTTCCTGAAGAGCTTGATACTGTAAGCAGGCTCTCAGGCTCACTCACATATGAGTCGTTAAGAACGTTGCCGACGTTTGGTATAGACTCATCAGGAAGAAAGTTTCCTATTGTCCCTAACGCTCCCGTGACTTCACCGTTTGCAGCGAATCCGTTGGATGTCACTGAAGCCGAGTCTGAACCACCCGCGTTTGCATACTGTACAAGGCTTGATGTTGCGCTTGTAGAGAATGAAACAGGATCATAGTTCGTGTTTCCAGCTCCTGGATTTCCAAGAGAGTCTCCAGCGAATGTCAGCTTCCATGCCGCAGGATTGTCTATTATATTAATAGATCCTCCTGGAGAGAGCGTTGTAGCCTTAGACATGTTGCTGTATAGGACTATTCCCTCAAGTTCTGCGTTAGGCGCGAATTGCGAACCTCCTACTGATGTCTGGTTCACAGTCCACTGCAATGCAGCCTTCCAGTTAGGGTCGCTCTGGTTGAAGAGTTTTCCTGACGTTATGTTGTATATCTGTGAATACAACTGCATGTCAGCCCACTTCTGGTAGCTGTACAATCCAGGGAATGTAGTCTTTACGTAAACGTAAAGGAGCGTTCCTGAAGAGTTTACGGTTATAGTGTTTCCAGGGTATATCGAAGTCTCGTTTGTAAGTACTCCGTTATTGTATACTCCGACTGAAGCGCTGCTCGTTCCTGAGCTGTCAGGATATGACAAGTCCTGAAGCACGACCTTGAAAGGACCTGATGTAAGGTTCTGCCCTACATATATTGTCTTCAGAGGAGTGCTAGACTTAGCTAGTACAAGCTTTCCGCCAACAGTATAGTTGTCTGTTGAAAGATGCTCGGATCCTACGCTAGGCAGTGTGTAGCTGTTGACAGTCCAGTTCTGTCCCAACAATAAGAATGATGGGTGCTGTACCTGCCCTTTGCTGTTGTTTACCTGCAGAGGGTTGCCGAACTGAACCTGGTATGCTTCAACAGGGCTTACAAGCTCGAATGAGCCAATTTTCTGGTTATATACAGGGAATCCACCAATCCATATGTATTCAGATTCTGAGTGTGTTCCTGAAGAGGACATAAGAGAAGGCAGCTGTGAGCTTCCTATTCTCATTATATTGTCGTATGACAATCCTCCTGATGTCTGGGACAAGCTGCTGAACGAAACTCCACCGCCATTTGAATTTGCTGTTACGGTTCCTGTTGCTCCAAGACCTATTCCAGAGTATACTGATACTGCTGTTGGAGAATATGTTATATTAAATGGAGAAGATGAATACTCCGGATATACATATTGGCTGCTGCTTCCGCTTGTCAAACTCTTTGTGTTTGCAAGGTTCTGGTAGTTGAGCGCACCTCCATTAAGCACTGAGCCTATGAGCGCCTTTATGCTGAAGCTTCCGCTTGATGTCACAGATCCCTTCTCGGAAAGGTATACCTGCTGGTTCGAGAGAGAGCATGACGCGGCTGTCGCAGCGCATCCAAGCCCGCTCGTTCCCTGCACTGTTGCGGTTACAGGGGTTGACGTGAATGCAAGGTTTCCTATTACAGCAGCTATGTTCGCAGCAACGACTCCGTCGCTAGGCTGTGCTGTGGAACCAACCACTATCTGGACTACTGGTTGTCCAGCGCTGTTAATTATTGGAATATTGCTAAAGGATACAGGTCCTGCTACAGCAATTCCCAAAGCCAAACTGGCCGCTAACGCGGCGATTCTTTTTGCGTTCAGACTTTTCATTCTATCACTTAAATACATTTTCAAGAGTATTGGAAAGTGTAAAGTATTTAAATACCCTAGTTATGTTTAATGTTTTTTATACAAAAAATATTTTATTAATAGCATATAAAAGAAGTGCCCTTCCACAATCAACGAAGCGTTACGACGGAAGACTAATTCCGCTGTTTTGCGCGATGGTCTGCATTTTGACATGTGATGGCCTGCAAATCCTGAAGTTTCCTTTTCTATTTTTCCTAGTGACATCCTCTCCCAGCTAAAGGTTGGGAGTTTTCAGAGTGGCTATGATTGGTCGTCATGCTGCCACCCGTATAGTTCCTGTTTCTTCGGCAACCGCCTTCCTTGCGGAAGGTCTTACATTGTCTCCACAGGCTTGACTTCCCGAATGTCCTTCGGTAGCTTTGACAGTTTTGCTGTCAAAATTTGAACTCGCAGAGTTCAAAGCTCTATCGAGTATGTTTATGCTTGCATTTTTTGTTTCCACATTCTTCGCTTTCATCCCTATCTAAAAGATAGGAGTTTTCCCGCTATGAATTTATAAACTTTTTCGGTCCATGTTAATCATTCGTTGCGTTTCAATTTGACTTTCTCAGGTCGCTGAGGAAGCCCACACCGTTTACGAATGGGAGGAGGTCACGATTTCATGAAAGACGGAAAAATGCTTTTCGCAACTATTCTCGTAATAAGCGCTTTCCTGGGCGCAGTAGGCCAGCTTCTCTTCAAGCTCGGGCTGTCCTCTAGCCTTGGCATGCTCGTGGCATTTATCGCAGCAGGGTTTATTGCATACGTGATATCTACTGTACTCTATTTCTACATACTTGGGAGGTCGCACCTCAGCTGGGCGTATGGCTTCGGGGGCTTGAGCTATCTCTTCGCCACTGTATTCGCCTCTGTTGTGATAGGGGAAACAGTGTCATTGACAAGATGGATAGGCGTAATCGTGATATTTATAGGGGTTGTGCTCATAGGGCTGAGTTAGCGATCATCTTGTAACAGAGAATCCCTTTACCCTCTCATAAAGCTCCCTTGCGGCCGCGTTGCTTTCAAAATGCTCCCTTATCGGCTTTATCATACTCTCAAGCTCTGCAGCCACATAAGCCTTTAGGTCCATGGGATGGAGTCTGCCTTCCTTGTAAATCCTTACAAGCTCATCGTAGCTGTCGACATCTAGAGCCCCGCCGAATTTCTGCGGCCTGTCTATCCTTATCTGCGAGTGCCTGCCTTCTATGATAAGATGCTCAATGTAATTGAACATGGGATTTCCCTCTACAATTTTCTCAGGGCAATATGCTCCGGCTATCTTCCTCTTTATCTCGTCGTAAGAGTCGTGGACGAAGATTGCGCTGCCAGGATCAGACTTTGACATCTTGTATTGGAAAGCTTCGTCCTTTTCCATGAGCTTTGCCTCTTTTGGCATGCCTTTCAGGCCTAGCATAAGCGCATGATGCACTGCTATTGGCTTCTTCCATCCGTACTTCTCCGAAACCTCCCTTGCAAGCATGTTCGCCTTTCTTTGGTCTATTCCAAGCTGGCATATGTCTATGTCCATCTCGAATATGTCCGCTACCTGCATTGCAGGGTAGAAGAGCTGGCCTGCGCTTATCGCTTCTCCCTCCCTTCTTCCCATTATTGTTACTGCCCTCTTTATCCTGTCAAGGGTTACTGCTTTTCCAACCTTCAGCACCCTTGTCCAGTAGTCCAGGTTGTCTAGAAGCTCGCTTGCCTTAACATATTCCACCTTGCTTGAGTCTATTCCACAGGCTTTCCACACCTCGACAAAATAATCGGAAGTGGCCTTTATGCTGTCAAGATTCCCTTCGAGCTTGTTGTTTATCATTGCAAAATAGTCTGCCAGGTAGAGCTTGAATTTTATCCCTGCCTTAAGCATCTTGTGTATGTTCTTGGCCCTTAGCAGGGCAAAGTGCATTGGCGCAAGGCCGGAAGGCTCAAATCCGTCATATGCAACTGGATGGCTGTTCGTCTCGAAGAGATTGCGCAGCTCATCCTCCGTTATTATCTCTTCCGCAAAGCTCTTCACCAGTTCCATCTTCGTCTCAACATCCATTGAATCCAGATAAGGATTAACGCAATAAATATTAAACCTTTTAGCAAAGATATACCTGATTTTATGATGCGCACCCATTACGCCAATCAGCTCTCGGCGCAGGATGACGGAAAGGAGGTAGTTGTAGCTGGATGGGTACACGAACTGAGAAACATGGGCAAGATAGCGTTTATGCTCGTTAGGGACCATTCAGGCATAGTGCAGATTACCGCCAAAAAAGGGATCGTAGACGACGCCATAATGTCAGAGATGAATCTGCCAAAAGAGAGCGTAGTCCTTGTAAAGGGAAAGGTGAAAGCAAACAAAGAAGCAAAGAACGGCTTCGAGATAGTGCCTGCAGGGATAACCAACCTGAACCCGCTGTCTTCAGAGATTCCATTCGAGGTTACTGGAAAGGTGCCTGCGGAGATAGACGTAAGGCTTGACCACAGGCACATAGACCTGAGAAGGCTCGAGTCCAAATCCATCTTCAACATACAATCGTCGATACTAAGGAGCTTTAGGGAGACGCTGCAGCTGGAGGGCTTCCAGGAGATAGTGACGCCCATCATAGTGGAGGCAGCGACTGAAGGGGGCACAGACTTATTCGAGGTGAAATACTTCGAGAAGAAGGCATATCTCACGCAATCTCCGCAGCTCTATAAGCAGCTTGCAGTGATAGGGGGCATGGACAGGATATTCATGATTACTAAGGCCATGCGCGCAGAAAAGCACAATACTGTTTACCATCTCAACGAGTCTACGCAGATGGATATAGAGATGGGATTCGCAGACCACACTGACGCTATACGCATGCTTAAAAAGGTTGCCGCAGGCATTATAAACAACGTCATAAAATGGAATGGCAACGACTTGGAGCAGCTCTCGGTAAAGCTGCAGAGAGCCGATCCTGATTCTATAAAGGAGATAACGTACAGGGAAGCGATAGACGCACTTGCAAAGGAAAATGAACAGCTGAAGTTCGGAGACGACCTTAACAGGAAGGATGAGGAGGAGCTTTGCAGGATTTACGGGGATATTCTCATGGTAAAGGAATATCCGACTGCGGCAAGGGCCTTCTACAGCATGCCGAAGGAGGGAGACGAGGAAGTATGCAATAGCTTTGACCTCCTGTACAAAGGGCTCGAGATAAGCAGCGGGGCGCAGAGGATACATATTCCGTCTATGCTCATGGATGCGCTAAAAGGCAGAGGCATTAACCCTGACGAATTTGAATTTTATATAAATGCGTTCAGGAACGGGGCGCCGCCACATGCGGGGTGGAGTATAGGCCTGGAAAGGATGACAATGAAGCTTACCAATATGCCAAACATAAGGGAATGCTCGATGTTTCCAAGGGACAGGACAAGGGTCACCCCGTAGATATGTGCAAAATCTTGTTGTAGTAAAACATTAAATACATTGCATCAGATTTTCTCTAGATATTTAATGTTGGAGAAGCCGAAACCGGGTATAAATGCATTTAGTAATATTACAGAAGACAAAAAAAGCGGAAATAAGTGCAATGAAGGAGAGCATGCGAAAGAAGAGTTCTGGCACCTTCTTAGGGATAGCAGCTCATTCTCTGATGAAGAACGAAAGCGGCTGCTGAATATTCCAAAGATGCTCGTCTCCGAACTCTCCATGAATCTAATAGAGAGGGAGACCGAAGCCGCGCTGATCGTACTCTCATTAATAATGAAAGAGCATGTAATATTCGTAGGAGAGCCTGGTACAGCCAAAAGCGAGCTTGCGCAGAAGGCTTCGGAGCTTCTAATCGCCAAATTTTACAAGCACCAGTTGCACGAGCAGATGTCCGCTGAGGAATTGTGGGGAGACATAAATATAAAGGAATTGAAGAAAGGGAGGCGAAAGTATGAGACCAGCAACATGCTCCCAGAAGCAGAGATCGCATTCCTTGATGAGGTATTCAATGCACATAAATCATTGCTGCATACGGTATTGGAAGTACTGAACGAGAGAAAACTGAAAAAAGGGTGTTACGATCCGCGAAAGAATCCGGAAGGCAAAGCACCGCTGCATACTGTGATAGCAGCGACCAACGTAGTTCCGGAAGACCCTAACATAAATGCGTTTTACGACAGAATACTTTTCAGGCATTTTATAAAGCCTGTAGGAAAGGACAAGTGGAAGGATCTCCAGGATATAACTATACGGAAAGAGCATGGTGCAGGCTATGCCAACAAAAGAGGCATTGCTACCCTTGAAGATATGAAAAAGCTCTTTTCGCTCTCAGGGGAAGTAGATTATTCTGAAGTGTATGACAAGCTCCTTGAGATAGAGGAGGAGCTTGAAATGAGGCATGTACACATTTCGGACAGGAGGAGAGGGAAGCTTTTGAAGGCAGTGCAGGCGAATGCCATAATGCACGGAAGGGATAAGGCAATCAAAGACGACCTGCTTGTGCTTCTTTATGTGGTACCTGCAAATGAAGAAGAATACTATAAAACGGAGATCGTCCTGTATGACTTGCTTAAGCTTCCGCAATGGTATATACAGGAGCTGAATTATATGCACAGCCATTTTGAAAACGTTGAGGGCGAGATTTTGAAGGATAATTACCCTGCAAAAAAGAAAGAGCTAAACGCATGGCTGGAGGATATTGATGCATATGAAAAGAAGCTCTCGGATATGGAAAATGACAATCTGGGCAATGCGGAAGTAACGGAGCTTGTGCAGAAGAATCGCGGCTATATTGAAGGGCTGAAAGAGAGGATAAATGGGGCGCTTAAAGACAAATACGACGTATATGGTAATAAGAAATGACAGAAAACCAATTCTTCAATAAACCCGGCGAAAATGACGGATTTAAATCCATATTCACGGGGTTTGAGGCTGATAAAGGGATCAACAGGCACAGGATAGAGAGAGCGTATGAAAAACTTGCTGAAAAATACGGCAAGCAATTGAAGAAAGAATTTGTTGCCGATATATTTGCAAGCCTGTATCTGCCCATACCCTTGGTAGATAATGAAAAAGCCGAAGACGTTGCAAAAAATGAGGGAAACATCTACACTACTTTTATAAAAGAAATTATCAAAAAGAGCGAAATGTTCAGAAGAATGCACAGTGAGGCGCTGGCAGACCCTGATTTATCCTCAGAGCATGCGCAGAAACTTGCCACAGATATTATAGAAACCTTGCTTGAACTAGAAAATGATGCACAAGATTCTGGCAGCAGCATGCAGGATAATACGAAAAGAAATAAAAAAAATAGCAAAAGCGGCCAGAAATCCGGGTTGAGAGACGACAGCAATATCGAATATGGGCAGCCTCAGCCAGGCAGCATAGGACCTGAAGAGAATGGAAAAGCATCGCAGGATGATAATAAAAGCTATAATGCAAATGAATCACAGAAAAAAAATTCCAGGAATGGAAATAGCAAGGAAGACGGCGCAGAAAAGAATGACAGAATAGATTTAAACAGAGAAAGAACAAAAGAGAACGCAAAAAAACTTCTTGATTCTCTGCTTAGCAGGGTACAAAAAAAGAGCTCATATTTCGAAAAAAACGCGCTTGACAATATACTTAAGCGCCTGGAGGAGATGGGCAAGAAAAAAGACATTGAGTATGAAGAGATGAATGAAAATGGGAAAAGAGACAAAGGAGAAGCGAAGAAAGGAAATCCATTAAAGCATGGTGCAGATGCATCTAAGCCCGGAACCGGCCACTCTATCTCATATGATGATGAACTCCAAAAGATAATGGAAATGGTCAAGGACATAAATGTCAGCAGCATAATGAAAGTACTTGAGAGGATAGAAGGCGAAAAATATGAAGGCGATGAAAAAATAGCTGGAGTAGGTTCGATAACCGGATACGGCGTTGGTTCCAATATACGCCTTGCCATACCAAGCCAGTTCGCATATCCGGATATTGTATTTCTGCTAAAATTTGCAAGCGATTCGCTAACCCAGTATGACAAATATTTCCCTATCGGAGAAAAGGCCCCATTATTCCTGCTTGTCGATAAATCTGGAAGCATGAGCATGCATTATCTAGAAGACAAAAAAGGCAGCGCAACGAGATTTGACATCGCAAAAGTAGTTGCGCTTAAACTGTGCATTAAGGCAATATCAGAGAGGAGGAGCTTCCATTTGATGTTTTTTGACAGCGAAACATGGAACCTGCAGAAGCTTATGCGGGGAAGCAAGAAGAATGAGCAAAAGGAATTTTTATCAAACATGGGAAAAGTGTCTGCTAACAGCAATGCAGGCACAAGGATAACAAATGCAATAATTGATATGTGTGGGGAAATACAGAAGGTGAAGTCAAAAAACAGGCTTGACATAATCCTTATAACAGATGGGGAAGACGAGATAGACATGGTAGAAGTACAAAAAAAACTAAAGGAAGCCAATGCAAACCTGATAACAATAGCGATAAATTTCCTTGAGCGGGAAGACCTTACTTCATTAATTTTATGCTCGAAGAAATATTTCAAGGCAGGAATCGACAAGTATGGCTATACAGAAGTCATCCAAAAAGAGTAAATGCGGATTGCGTCTGCTGTTCCATTATGTTTTGGATGCGTGCAAGGCTTATCCGCATAAACTTTGGAAGGAGAACAAGAGGGCTCTAGGCATTTATCCTGGTGCTGCATATCCATTTTATATACATAGAGTCCGATGCAAAACCGGTTCATAAAGATGCTCGTATATTTACTTAAACCGCATCGTGTCAAGGTTCATTGGGGATCGCGCTTCTACGTGCATCCTGAATGAGAGCGCCCTTGCAAGATCCTCGCATTTCTGTTCTTCGCCATGCATAGTGAATATCTTGTGCGGCGAAGGCCTAAGGTTGCTGACAAAGTTCATGAGCTGCTTCCTGTCGCTGTGCCCTGAAAATCCTTCCACAGTCTGCACCTTGAGCTTCACGTCTATTGGGGTGAGCTTTCCGTCCTGGTCTGGCAGCACGATTTCGGAAGCACCGTTCTGTATCCGCCTTCCCATCGAAGAGCTGCTGTTGTATCCAACGAAGATTATCTTGTTCTTCGGGTCAGGCGCAAGCTCCTTAAAATATTCCACGCTTGCTCCCCCGTTAAGCATGCCGCCGCTTGCCAATATGACTGCAGGGCCCTTGTCGATTATGTCCTGGCGTTCGCCTTTTGCTATCTCGAAGATCTCGCTCTCGAACGGGGAGTTGTTGCTCAATATCCTTCTCTCGAGGCTCTCCTTCAGATATTCCGGATATGCGGTGTGTATCGCGCTAGCCTCTATTATCATTCCGTCAAGGTATATTGGGATGTCGAGCTTGTATGTAGGGTTTGCTGCAAGATAATTCTCAAGCACAAGCATCAATTCCTGGCTCCTCCCTATCGCGAACAGGGGTATTATCACTTTTCCGCCGATGTCTATTGTCTCCTTTATCGAGTTCATGAGATTTATCTCTGCATCGCTTCTGTTAGGGGTAATGTCGTTGTTGCCTCCGTACGTGCTCTCTATGAAAAGGGCATCTATCCTGGGGTACCTTGTGTCCGTAGGATCGAAGAGCTTTGTGAACCCGTATTTCATGTCGCCCGTATGCACCATGTTGTACAAACCTTCGCCTATGTGAAAATGCACAGTGGAGCTGCCTAGTATATGCCCTGCATTGTGGAAAGTAATCTTCACCTCCTCGGTAACATTGGTTACTTCCCTGTAGTCCCTTGTTATCATGTGCATAAGCATCTTTCTCACGTCTTTCTCTTCGTAGAGAGGCGTGCCCCCTGACCTCTGCACGAGCTTTATGTAATCATATAGAAGGAGGGCGCATATGTCCCTTGTAGGTGTAGTGCAGTATACGGGCCCTTCATATCCAAATTTGAACAGATATGGTATGAATCCCATGTGGTCCATATGCCCATGGGTTATGACGACGGCATCTATGTCATTTATCGATATGTTTGCGCTGTCCAAATATGGAAACGCCTTGTTCTCCTCTTGGTTTGCCGCAGCGCCTTTCACGCTTGGCTCAGGGCTCAGCCCGCAGTCGACAAGTATCTTTGACTTGTTCGTTTCCAGGAGCAAGCAGCTCCTTCCCACTTCCTTGAATCCGCCAAGTGCAGTGGCCTTTATCCATTCGCTCTTCATTATAGGCTGATTTATCGACTTGCCTACAGCGGTAAGGAACTTTTTCCTGAATTCGCTCTCCTTGAATATCAGCTGCCTCACCCCTTTTATTACGTCGCTGTTCATTGTTGGGGTCCTTAGGACTTTCGGCACCCATCTTGTCTCCTCCACTATCTTCTTCAGAGTTACTCCGCCCTTTCCTATGACAAGGCCGGGCTTGTACGCTTCTATGCACACTTCGGAAAAATCCGGGACAAACCTCACATTTGTCATCCCTGCCTCTGGCGGAACTATCTTGTCTATCAGCTCCTTCGACTTCTCGGCATCCAGCAGCTTCGAGGCGTCGCTCCTTATTATCAGCTTCTTTTTTATGGATGCGGAGATATTCCTTATTATGCCGTCGTTATTGTACAGGTATGGGGCATTGCTCACGTATACGGCTATGTCCGGGCCCTCGTATACTGCCTTTATGAAGCCTGCCTCGGGAGGCATTATCTCCTCTACTTTATCTAGCAATGTCTTACTCTCGCTGATGTCGTCCAATCTATCACAGTGTGAAAATACGGATATTTTATATTATTGCTTATATTATGCAAGCTTCTCCACTTCAGAGCCATAATATTCCTTGTAGCCGGCTTTGGTTATTGTGACTATCCTCAAATTGTCCCCGGATGCAGAGTCCCTCTTCATCGCCACCTTCAGCGCCTTTAGCACATGCTTTATGCCCTCCTGCGTGCTAATCCCTTGCTTATATGCATCTTCAAGATAGCCGAATGCCATGGGCGAGCCGCTGCCTACCGAATAAAACTTGGATTCCTTTATCATGCTGCCGTCTGGGGCGAATATGTACAGCTCTGGCACGTTCCCGTTCATTCCGCCAAGCATGTTGACTGCATAATAAGGGTACATCCTGTTCTCCGTTTGTATCATTGAGAGAAGAGACCCTGCAGAGGTGGGGGTCATGTCCTTGCCCTCGTTCATCTTGTAGAGCTCTGCATGCACCTTGAGCAGCCTTCCAAGATACTGATTGTCGCCTACGCCTCCGGCTATGGTAAGGCCCAGTCCATCGTTTATCCTTATTATCTTTACTGCCTCTGTGCTCGCTATGAATGAGTCTGAGGTTGCCCTTGAATCCGCGCCGAGTATTATCCCGTCGCTGCACACTAAGCCTATTGTAGTCGTACCTGTCTTCAATTTTTTAATACTATCGTTTTGTTCCATAATTCCACCTAATACTAGTCGAGAATAAAAAGTGTAAAGAAATTAACTGAAAGGGCAATACACATATGCAACGTTAACTATATATACTTTATTCATGCCCGTCCCTCCTATGCTATCATGCTGCTGTATGTAACTTCCGGGTAATTGTTCTCTTCGGCAAGCTCTGCGTATGCGAACGACCTGTGCACATCAGTTATGCGCACCTTGTAAGACTTCCCCATCCTCGTCTTTGCGTTCCTCACGAAGACCATAGTTTCCCGTACTTTGCCTATTCCCTCGCCATGAGGGGTCTTCGCCCTTATCTGCAAGTCCACTAACTCCCCTTTTTCAATCCCCAATATTTCCATAGATCCCACTCTCGGTAAAACGGTCAATCTTAGTTTCATTGGTAAATATTTAAAGATTGTGTATAAGAAAAAAATTGTGCGCCAACTGCAGTGATGCGCTTTTGCATGCATTATTTGGAGAAGTCACTGCATGCTGCAATGATTATTGCATTGGGCAAGGCGTCATCCGGTCTCGCTTAGCTTGCCCTTATTGTTATGTTATTGACCCCGAAGTTGCTCAGTGACACATAGCCATAGCCCTGCACAAACATGGAAAATAACGAATCGTTGGAAGATTGCGGCATGTAGAATGCGAGCTTGTTGTACCCGGGATCAAGCTTTAGCGGCACAGAATACCTGGCAAGTGTGGGAGTTATGTTTATCGGCTTTATCGGGTTAAGCGAGCCGTATATGTACATGGTTGGCATGCCCTGGGCAGATGCTGCAGTGAAGTTGAGCAGCACGTTGGTATCGTTCGGGGGCACGTATACTATCATTGGCCTTATGCTGTCTCCCCACCACATGTTGCTAAACGTAGAATTGCATGCTATCTGCGTGCCGCAGAACGCATATCCAGGGGTCCAGTTCCCGGTTATGTAGGCAAGAGGGATAGACCCTACGGTCTTGGCCGCACCGTCAGTCGTAAAGATCAGCGTCGTGTTGCTGTTGTATACCGGATTCCCAAGCATTCCGTACAGGTATGACGCCAGTATGTAGAAGTCAGTGTAGTTGTACGCTTTTCTTATAATTGCAACGAATCTTGTGTTGTATATGCCTACAAGCATGAATGCGTTTAGCTTGCTGAGGTTCTCGCTTATTGGATATCCAAAGCCATTGATGCCCTGCTCAAGATACCCTGACTGCAATGAGAGAGGAAGAATATCTACTGAAAGGGTCTGGTTATAGACAGTCCTTGACGTGTATCCGCCAAGTATCGGCTTTCTGAAGGCCGTCTGGTAGTACATGTCCATGCCCGGATAAAGCGGAGGAGAAGTAACATTTAGCGTATCAGGAAGTACCAATACAGTGAAGTTTCCAGTTACGTTGCCTAGCTCGAAATACGCGTTTGGTATAGTGGCATTCATGTAAAGGTTCGATCCGTTGACTCTTAATGTTGGCAATCCGAAATATTCTATGAATATGATAATGCTCAGCGCCGCGCACAGGAACATGGCGGCATTCCTCTTGTTTATAACCTTCTCGTGCTTGAGCAGTTCGCTGAAACCTATCGCGGATAAAACGGAAAGGGCAAGAGTCGCAATGATGTCGAACCTGCCAGGCTCCCTTATTATGTTGAATAGAGGTATATTCCGGTAAAGCATGAACAGGCCTGGTATCTGGGTAATTGCGCTTCCTATCTGGACGTAGGGGCCAAGCGCAAGCCATGCGAATATTATTGCAAGCGCAAGCCAGAATGCTGCACGCTTCACTCTCCTGTTCCTATAGTCATAGTATATTGCTATGAGCGAAAGTGCGATAACCACATAGCCTACGTATGCGATCCCCTCGGACGGGTCTGCAAAAAACTCAGGGCCGTACGCATGCCTGGCTATTCCAGAGAATATGCTGTTGAATACGCTCGGGATGAAGAATGATGCTACATTGTCGCTCCATATCATATTGTGGGATATGTCGGAAAGCTGGCTCGCCGCCGAAAGTGCGCCGCCGTTGATTATGCTAGACACTATCGGCACAAAGAACGCAGCTCCAAGTATGATTATTGATAATACCATAGCAGCGAAGCCAATTGCAAACTTCTTGTTTAGTATCTTGGGCCTGCTGCTTTTCGTTGCAAGATAAAGCAGAAGCATGATTATTGTTGCAAGCACAACTATTATCCCCTGCTCTATATCTCCCATGAACGTTAGAAGGACAAAGCTTGCGCCTGCGCCTACCCCATAAAGCGCCTTCTTCCTGTCTATCATTAGCAAAAGGAAGAGGAAGAATAGCGGAATCCATTCTATTGTGGTCCAATTAAGATGGCCGTACGACTGGGCTATGTGCATCGGGCTAAATGCAAAGACCATGCCTGCGATGAACGCAGCATACTTGTTGCCTGTTATGTACTTTGCAAGCATATATGCAAACAGGCCTGACAGCGCGAATCCCAGAAAGAAGATTATGTTGTATGCAAATGGCATGCTTATTAACTGAAATGGGGCGCTAAATACGCCGGCCAGCGGCATCAGGGTCTGCGTAGAAAGGTCCGCCCCGACAGGATAATATATCATGTTTGTGAAATATGGTGAGGCATGCATCACGAACATCGAGTATGGCGCCCACCACAGGCCCCATAGGCTCTGGAATGCATCCCCTCCTCCGTTTACTACATATGATGACATATGCGTTGCCAGAGGATAGAAGGCGAAGACTGTTATAAGAAGGAAGATTGCAAATACTGCGACATATTCTAGCGACCTGTACAGCATCCTGCCCTTTTTCTCATCATTCATAAAGACCATCATGAACCTTTCGCATCTACTCTCTTTCTCATCTGCTTATATAAATATTCGTGAAAAAAGAAAAAAGTTATAAAAACAAAAGAAATTACAGGAATCTGTTCAGCACTGCAAGCACGAAGAATATCAGCATTGGCACATCGTCGCCGAAATCTGATGTCCCAAACTCTATAGGCATCCAGACAAGCTGTATTATCAGGGCTATGAGGAACAGCAGAAAGAGCATGTTGTTCTGTATCCTAAGATCCTTCAGCGATTTCTTCTGCGACATTGCGACAAGGTATATTATGCCCATCAATGCTATTACGACGAACATTATCTCGTCGGTTGCGAACAGAAGCGATGTACTTACCTCGTCAGCAACCGCAGCCGCCATCGCTATCAACAAAAATATTGCGAAGAAGATGTTTACCCTCTTCCGTGCCATCTGCTTGAACAATGCGTCTGCATCTACTGCCATATACTTACACCAATCTATAAATAGATTATTGAATTATTATAAAGCTTGCTGTATTCATGCTCCGCATGTTTTGCGCGTGGTATTTGGGAAATTATGGGTAAAAATAAAGAGAGCGTGGGCCATCTTGCAGCACGCTCGGTGTACTCAATATTCATAGCAGGAGCAGTCGCACTGCTTTTTACTGTAATGACGTCGGTTTTCGTGCCGCGCCTGCTCAGCACGCATGACTACGGGCTCTACACCCTTGCAATAGGGTTCTTCACCCTGCTTACCGCAATGAACCATTTCGGCATAGGCACGTATCTTAACAAGCATCTTGCAGAGATGAAATACAAGAACGACTATTCGGAGATGATGCCGAGCCTCATGAACAGCTACGTGCTTGTTTCCGCAATAGCGATATTGCTGAGCGGGATTGGAATGCTGCTCAGCAGCTTTGTGTCCGTATACATATTCAATTCAACTGGAGTAAGCTACGTCTCCTTTGCCATAGCTGCGGCGGCTGTGCTCTTCTACATGCTCTACGGAACTTCGTATGCCGCATTAGTCGGGCTTGGGATGGGCAACAAGGCGGCGATATCCTCGATATCTACGAATGTGGTCGCGTTTGCGTTAAGCATATCCCTGATACTCATGGGATTTGGGGTGAACGGCGCGCTCTTCGGTTTTCTTGCGGGATACGCAGCAGGCTTCGCCACGTCATTCATAATGTTATACATAGAAGCTAGCAAATACATAAAGATAAGGATAATAAGGCCCGAGAATAAATACCTGAAGAGAATATTCGCTTTCGCACTGCCTGTTGCGCTCAACAACATACTTACAACTAATTCGATGAACGGGGTTGCAGTGCTTCTCCTTGGTATATACTCTACTACATATGTAATAGGGAACTTTGGAGTATCCCTTAACGTTCTCGCAATAATGACAATACTTGCCGGAGTCATAACTACCGTGATGCTCCCGTCGCTCTCCGCCTCGCTTATATCGAAAAGGACAAAGAAGGAGAGGAAGAAGCTATACGACAAGGCGCTCATATACGCATTGCTTATAGTAGTGCCGATAGTGATAGTGCTGTCCGTATTCTCGAAGCAGATAGTGTATATGCTCATATCGAGCAATTACGCCCTTGCGCCGGAGTATATAACACTCATAGGGATAGGCTTTATAGTAAGCCTCTTCGCACTCTTTACGTCAAGCTTTTTGGTGGCGTCGGGAAAGCCGTTCATGGTGCTTAAATTCTCGGCCGTGTCAACGATAATGGAACTGCTTTCCCTGTTTCTGCTTGTGCCAAGATTCTCGGCAATAGGCGCAATAATATCCATCTTCTTCGTAGGCAACCTAATCGACGTGGTGCTCTTCCTTGGCAGCATAAAGAAGGATTTCGGGATTGCGCCTGACTTCAGAAGCATGGGAAACATACTCGTATGCTCTGCAATAATAGGCATCTTGATGTATGCTTCCCTCTTATCGCAGAATGTGCTTGTGGAGGCCGCAACTGCGCTCTTTTCCCTGGTCTTTATTTATCCTGTGCTCCTAGTCCTCTTCAAAATACTCAACAACGAGAAGTTTGCAGAGCTCAGGCACATAACAAAGAACATACCGCTGCTTGAGCACGCTACAAATTATATTATAATGTACCTTGAATTATTTATTGAAATGTTCGACATAGAAGTTTAGTGTTCAGATGAATGGAAAGTACGACAACTCTGACGTTGAGAGGCTTGGGATCAGCAGCGGAAGCATAGCTTCGATGGTGCTGCTTGGGAAGGTTGCCTCGGTTGCGATAGGGGGCATAACGTTTATAATTATAGCCAGGCTGCTCGGCTCATCCGGATACGGAGTATATACGCTTGCACTTGGGTTGTCCAGCCTGCTTATTTCCGTATCAAGCATAAGCGCAACGCAGTATTTCAACAAATACATACCCCAAAACGTGCTGAAAAAGAAGAATGACGAGGTAGCTGAGATACTAGGCAGCGGCATGCTGCTGCTTGCTATAATGGGGCTTGCAGTCTCTATAGCTGCGGTATTGCTGAGCGGATTCATAGCCAATTACATATTCCACAGCACAAGCTATGTGCCGATAGTGCTTCTTACGATAACAAGCGTGCTCGGATCCCTGCTCTTCGGCAATCTTTCTGCAATACTGATAAGTTTCGGGGACGGAATCCACCCTGCGCTGGCTTCCGTGATAAATTACGGGCTGCAGGCGATAATAAGCATAGCGCTCGTAATTGCAGGGTTCGGGCCCATCGGCGCAGTGGCAGGATTCTCTGCAGGTTTGGCAGTGGGGGCAATTTACCAGATATACTATGTACTAAAGTTTAGCAGCATAAGCCTCAAAATGGAGGGGATGCGGAAAAGGATGAAGGAGATGCTGTTCTTTTCAACTCCTCTCACTTTGTCGGGCATAGTTGGAAACGCAACAACGAATCTTTCGATGCTTCTCATAAGCGCGTTCTTCGGCGCATCCGTAGTAGGCTCGATAGGCTCGTATGGAGTAGCCACAAAGATCGGCAATCTTATAGATATAGTCGTAGGATCCATAGGCGCTGTGCTTATTCCCATGTTTACAATAGCAAATGAGACGAATAGCATAGCAAGGAAGACAAACCAGATATACCGCTATTCAATATACTTCTCCTTCCTTTTCACAACCCCGATAATAGTGTATATAATTGTCTTCTCCACCCAGATAATAAACACGCTGTTTACATACTCTTTTGCAGCCGCGCCGCTGTACATGATAGCGATAGCGATAAGCATACTCATAGGCCTGTTCAGCGTGAGCGGCGGCGCGATAGCGATGAGCAGGGGGGAGGTTCTTAGGGTATTCAAGTACTCCCTGGCAGTGGATGCGGCAGAGATAATAGCGCTGCTTGTCTCTGCCAGGATATTCAGCACATTTAGCCTGATAATCGCGCTCTTCTTCGTGAATGCCCTGGCAACAGACGCCATCTACATATGGTATGTAAAGAAGGTGCTGAAATTGGATATAGACTACAACATCTCAAGGATAATAGCCGCAAACGTGATACTTGGGATTGTGCTGCTCGCCTTCTCAATGCTTGGAATTTCGCCGTTCGTGCAGCTTGTCATCGGAATCGCGATAACTGCAATTGTATATCCTATAGCTGTCGCATTCACGAAGGCGCTGAATAAAGGCGAGATAATGGTTATAATAAAGATAGCGAAGAACATACCTATAATAGGAAGCATAATGATAGGCTTCCTTGGATACATACTGAGGTTCATACCTTGAGGGGCATTTATTCTTCTGTAACGGTAGTGCTTCCAACGTACAACGAGGAAGGAAGCATAGGGAAACTTATGTCGGCGATAATAGGGCGGTATCCGGGCATAAGCATAATTGTGGCTGACGACGGGTCAACGGACAGGACAAAAAGCGTTGTCATGTCGCTTGCAAGGGCCCATCGGAGGATACGGTTCCTCGACAGGAGCTCCATGAAGAGGAGGAAAGGGCTGACAGGAAGCGTTATCGACGGTATCATGGAATCAGGTACGAAATTTGCAATAGTGATGGATGCAGACATGCAGCACCCATTCGATAGGATAGGGGATATCAGTGAAAAGTTGGACTCGGGGAATGATATTGCAGTGGCTGTAAGGAAAAGCGTGGAGGGATGGCAGATGTACAGGAAACTCATCTCTAAGGCCCTTATAACATTGGGATATGCGGAGCTTGTCCTCCTTGGAAGGGAAAGAAGCAGCGACATATTCTCTGGTTACTTCGGGATAAGGAGAAGATTCTTCAAAAACATATACATGAAGAACAGGGGGAGATTCGTGGGAGAAGGATACAAGATACTGTTTGACATACTGAAATGCATAAGAAAGGGGGATGCCAAGATAGCAGAAGTCCCTTATGCGTTCGCTTCCAGGAAAGAAGGCAGGTCTAAGGCAGGAGCAAGGCAGGCCATCGCGCTTATCAGGTCTTTCTTGTCCTGATGCATAAATTTACAAAGCTTGTGAATAGCGGGGCAGGATTTCCAGGCCTTGACTTGAATTCGGGATGCGCTTGCGTGCCTATGCCAAGCCCGTTCTGCCATTCTACAATCTCCACCATATTCTTGTCAGGGGACATGCCAGATATAACCATTCCGCCCTTTGCAAATAATTCCCTGTACTCGTTGTTGAACTCGTACCTGTGCCTGTGCCTCTCCATTATCCTTTCCTGCTTGTATGCACCGTAGGCAAGCGAATTCTTATCCTGTATCATGCACCCATAGGTACCTAGGCGCATCGTAGCCCCCTTTGCTGTTACCCCTTCCTGTTCGCTCATAAGGGATATTATTTTATGCTCTGCGTTTTTGTCGAATTCGGACGATGTGGCGCCTTCAATTCCGCACACGTTCCTTGCAAACTCTATGCACATCAGCTGCATGCCAAGGCATATTCCGAGATATGGCATGTTGTTCTCCCTTGCATATTTTATTGCCGCTATCATGCCCTCTATTCCCCTGTTGCCGAATCCCCCCGGGACAAGTATGCCGTCGAATGGAGAAAGGTCATATCCCTTCTTCTCGATGAGGGAGGAATCTATGAACTCTATGCTTACGCCTACCCCCAATTCCGCACCTGCACTCACCAATGCCTCTTTCACGCTGGCATATGAATCGTCTGCACCTGTATATTTGCCAACTATGGCTACGCTGACTTTCTTTTTGGGCTTTGATAATCTGTCTACTATTTCAGCCCACTCCCTTACTTTCCTTTCGTTTCGCGTGTTCTTGAATCCAAGGTCGTCAAGCAGGATCTTGTCTGCGCCCTGCGCCATGAGCATAATGGGCATGGAGTATATGGTATCAACATCGCTATCGTCTATTATCCTGTCGTTTGTAAGATTCGTGAATAGCGCAAGCTTCTCCTTTGTCTTCTCCGCAAGTTTACTCCCGCACCTGCATATGAGAAGGTCCGGCTTTATGCCCAGCTGCATTAGCAATCTGTATGCAAGCTGCGTAGGCTTAGTCTTCTGCTCCTTGCTTAATCCTACCTGAGGTATATACGTGAGATTGATGAATTCTACGTCCTCGGAAAGGGATAACTGCCTCATAGCTTCTATGAAATAGCCGTTCTCCAAGTCGCCAACAGTACCGCCGACTTCTATCACAAGCGCATCGAGATTGTTCTTAGCGGCAACGTTTTTTACCCACTTTATTATTTCTCCGGTAAGATGGGGTATTATTTGTATGTCATCCCCAAGGAATTCCCCTACGCGCTCCTTGGAGATTACTGTTGTCATGATCTTGCCGCCAGTTATTGAGAGTTCATTCTTCAGGTTGACATTTAGGAAGCGCTCATACATACCGAAATCCATGTCCAGTTCCGCTCCGTCTTCAAGTACGAATACTTCGCCGTGCTTGTAAGGATTTATGGTCCCGGAATCATAATTAAGATATCCGTCAAACTTGAGCGGAAGCACTTTGTAGTCGTAGAAGCTGAGGATCTTTGAGATGGAAGATGTTATGACACCTTTGCCAAGGCCGCTCATCAAAGAGCCAAGTATGATTATGAACTTCGTCTGCATGAGAATAAGAATCCATTAAGATATAAAAGAATTCTTAATTCTTTGATCAATGCAGGTATATGTACATATTGCACATGCATATTGCCAAGCTGCTGCAAATCCGGCAGCTGCGAGCCGGGCCTTTGAATCATGGGGCATATTCGATTGCATTTTTATGGTCTCGCAGTTGGAAGGGGCCATGTGAGATGTCACTTTTATTAGGAAACCAATGAGAACATGCCCGCAGGAAGCGCCTGCATTATCTTATCGAGATCATTGTAATCCAATACCTTAGATATGAATTTCGCTGCATCCGACTTCTTTACATTTCCGGGAGTTATGAGCACGCCGCGTATGCCTAATTTTCGGCATGTTTCCCCAGGCGCGATATTGAGTTTCTTCATTCCCTCCTCCTGCTCTGTTACATATGCGCAGAGCTCCAGCTTTGCGTCCTTGAACCATTCCCTCTCCCCGCTTAAGAGGAAGCTGCCTGTGCCAATAGACCCTTTTTGCGTTGACTTGCTGACACCAGACCTTGGAAGAGAATACACATTGACAGTTGCGCTCTGCTCCCAGGCCCTGGAATAGCATGCCGCAAACTGCGCAACCTCTTCCTTTATTCCGCGATTTTTATAAGTTCCATCTTTTAATATGACTACGGATGCGCCGAATATGTCGGCATGGAAGAATAGATCCTTGTCCTCAAAGTATCTGCCCACTATTATCTCATTCTGCCTTGCATCCCTTCCGCCTATTGCTAGGGAGCCGTCGCTTGCAAAGAACCACCTGAACTTCTCGTACCATTCCTGCTTCTCCACTTTCTTTAGCACAGGCGCGTTCTCCTTCCCAGCTTTTTCGTGCTCCGCAAGTCTTTTCTCAAGATCCTTAAGCGCTTCTATTGCCCCTTCTTTTTTTCTCTTTGCCTTCTTAGACATGCTGAAATAATCGTTGGCATTCTCCTGCGCCGACTTCATTATGTCTATATCTATATCCATTGGAACATCGGTTTAAGAGGGAATGTTAGAAAGCCCGGGCTTCAAATTATGGAAGTATGTCAGGCTATCAGCCCTATTACAAGGGATATTACGTACCCAAGGGCGCCGATAAGCACTATGGAAAGGATTACCATCTTGAAAGTTTTCATGAAGCTCTCGTTAGTAGGCTTGTAGCTAGTGCTTAATACCCTTTTTGAGTCGTTGTAAAAGTTTTTTATCTTTTTGTGCGGTTCTATCTTCATTTTACCAGCTGCATCGATATTGGCCTTTATATCTAGTTATTCACATATTTATATATTATATAGTTTAAATTTAAACATATTGGAGATTGGCATGGATATAGGCCGCAACTTTGATAGAAGGCTCAGGGGAGTGATGCTCATGGTTATACTGCTGAGAACGTTTAGGATTTCAGCCCAATACCCATATGCACTGGTAAAAGACATGAAGATGCACAAATCCCACTTCTTCTCTTCAATAACAAAGAACGACATATACAATGCCATAAGCATGCTGGAATCCAGGGGATTCATATCGTATAAGATGAAAAACGGGAAGAAATACTATGCGACTACAAAAAAAGGCAACGATCTTCTGAAGCATGCTTCTGCAGAGCTAAAACGGTCGCTTATAGAAGTGGGTAAATTAATAGGGTGAGAATATGGAGATGGCGGTAACATTGAATAATGTTGTCAAGAGATTTGGCGACTTCACTGCTGTTGACCATGTGAGCCTCGGAATAAGGAAAGGAGAAATGTTTGGGATACTGGGCCCTAACGGGGCAGGAAAGACGACCATAATAAATATGCTATTGGGCCTGATAAAGATAACATCAGGAAATATCCACATACTTGGATACGATGCAAAGAGCCAGATGGCAGAAGCCAAGAAGCACATAGGGATGATGACGCAGGAAACGATAGTAGAGGCAGAACTTACCGGAAGGGAGAACCTTGAGATGTATGCGAACCTATACCATATACCAAAAGATGAGATACAGTCAAAAGTTGACGAAGCGCTTAAGGAAGTCGACCTTTACGATTTCAGGGACAGGCGGGCAGGAATGTATTCAGGCGGCATGCAGCGGAGGCTCAACGTGGCCAAGGCGATGATACACAATCCCGACATACTGATACTTGACGAGCCCACAGTAGGGCTTGATATACAGAATAGGGTCAGCATGTGGAACCATATAAAGAGGCTGAACGAAAAGGGGGTGACTATAATAATGACTACGCAGTATCTTGAAGAAGCCGACGAGCTATGCGATAGGATAGCAATAATAGACCACGGCAGGATAAAGGCGATAGGGACCACTTCGGAGCTAAAGAGGCTGGTTGGCAATGGGAGGATACTAGAGATAATAGCAGAGAAGGATGATATTGATGACATCAGGGAGATTTTCGAGAAGGACTTCGGGATGAAAACGGTTCTGGAGGGCGACAGGATACGGGGGGAGATAGAAGAGGGAAAGTTGAACATGCTATCGAAGATGCTCGCCCAGATGGATAAAAGAAAGCTAAAAGTGCATTCTGTGAGCATGCACCTCCCCGACCTTAACGATGTGTTTATGAAGCTCACCGGATCTGCGCTCAGGGACACTACGGGGGAGATGTCAAGCCCAAGGTCCATTATGTGGAGGAGGTAGCAATGGCATTCGTAAGGGATACAATAACCCTTTACAAAAGGGATATGCTAATATTCAAGGCCAACCTCAGGAGCAACATAGTGAGATCCATAATCTTTCCGCTGGTAATAATCCTTTTTTTCGGAAGCATAGGCACGACAGTCATAGGAACCCCGGTGGCAATAGTGAATTATGCGAACAACCACGCATCGACATCGCTGATAAACTCGCTGGAATCAAGCAGCAATTTGCAGATAATCTCTATAACTGACCAGAACACTGCAATGGCAATGCTGAGGAACGGAAGCGTTTCCGTGGTAATAGTAATACTCCAGGACTTTCCAAGCTATTCGCAGAAATCCGTAGACCTCTATTACAGCAATGCGCAGCAGACGGTGGCAGGGCCTACGCTTCAGGTAATAGATGGGTACATAGCAAAGTATACCGAAATGGCGCAGCCTGCGCAGCAGCCAGGCACAGGGATAAGCGCAAACTCTTTGTATGCCACTAAGGGAAGCTATAAGGATTTTTTGATGAGCGGAATAATAGGGATGGTGGTTATATTCGGCGCGCTCTTTGGCGGAGGGCTTGCCCTCATAACTGATATACAGCTCGGATATATGAAAGCCCTGTTTGTGTCGCCAATAGACAAGAATGCGATTATGGTGAGCCGCATACTGTCCGGTTCTACGCAAGCTCTCCTTTACGCGTTTACTGCGGTTGCCGTAGGCCTGCTTGCAGGAGCCAATATAGCGATGGGCTTCGCTGCCATACCGTACATAATATTGATAGCGATACTGATTGCGATAGGATTCCAGGCCCTTACAATGCTTATAGTTATAGTCGGAAAAATAAGGAAGCCGGAGATATTCGCCATAATATCGCAGACCATAGGCTTGCCGCTTTGGTTCATATCCGGAGGCATAACCCCGATATATTCCCTCCCAAGCTGGCTGCAGGCGGTCTCTGTTGTAGACCCTTTGACTTATGCAAACGAGATAGCAAGGGATGCCATACTCGTAGGCTTTATAAATACGCAGGTGCTCCTTATAGACGGAGGAATACTTGCATGCTTCTCTGCGTTCCTTGTTGCCCTGCTATTAATGATATTCAAACCCACGATAGAATGAATGGAATGGTTATATTAGGTGATTTTATGAAAGGAATAAACTTTTTTGCGGCTTTGCTTCTTGCTGCCATGCTGCCAATGCTTGCCCATGCGCAGACAACGACTTCAGGCAGCGGAGCGCTGTCCATTGTGAACTTGTATGTGACTCCGCAGCCCATAGTTGCAGGCGACAATATCACCATAAAATTCCAGCTGTACAATTCCTACCCTAACGTGCTCAACAACGTGAACCTGCAGCTTTCCGGGGCGTATCCGCTGCTGAACTATTCGCCGTCGCAGACTACGCTGATAAATTCTATGGGTACAGGATTATACAACGGATTATACAGCTACTTTACGTATAATATAAAGATACCGAAATACGCAAAGTCCGGAACATATACGCTTGACGTAATAGCGGAATACATGACAACGAGCACAACTACGGAAGGAACAAGCACTTTGTCTACAACAGTAACGCAGACTGCAGTAATGCCGATCACACTATACATAAGCGGCACGCCAGACATACGGCTGACTCCGCTTCCGGAGCAGGCGCTTACCCCGGGAAGCCAGAGCGATGTGACGATAGAAGCTACAAACATAGGGACCGGAAGCGCGGACAACGTATCTGTTGAACTTCTTGATTCCAAGAATTTCACGATAACAGGGCCGTACATATTCTATATGTCAAATATAGATGCAGGAAGCACAGGCACTGCATCTGCTGAAATATACGTGAACAGCAGCATAGGCAATGGAAAGGAGGCAATACCTGCGATACTCCGCTATAACCTCGATTCCGGGCAGGGCGAGGCAGAAAACGTATCCATGCCTATCAGCATAGCCGTGCAGAGCCCGTCGCTTGTTGCAACCGTTGCAGGCGCTACCCCTCCGTACATATATCCCGGAACCAACCAGACGCTGTCCATATCCATACACAATTCAGGGAACGGAGAAGCAAAGAATGCGACAATTACATTTCTCAACGCATCGGGGCTTTCATTGGGAAACAGCGCATCAAGCACATACCTTGGCAGCATAAATGAAGGCGCATCTGTGATGCAGAACGTATTCATTTCCGCATACAAAAGCGATAACGCCTCCATGTACTACCTGCCGATAAGACTGCAGTACTACAACGCCAACATGGGCAACGAAACTGACGCCATAGAGTATGTGCCTGTAAGAATGCAGTCTGCTGCAGTCTTCAACATAACGGAGGAGCTTGGCAGTCTGAATCCGGGAAACACTTACGTGCCAGTAACGTTCAGGATAAAGAACACAGGAAACCAAGCTGCACAGAACCTAAATCTAGACTTGCAGACGATATATCCCGTGTCGACGTCAAATGGGAACGCATACATAGACAGCCTCGCGCCTGGAGAAGCTGAAAATGTGACTTTTTACGTAAACATAGATCCGCAGGGGAACCCTGGGCAGTACCCTGTTACTATATATGAGCAGTGGACGCAGCCTAACGGAGCTACAAGCCAGCAGTATTCGTCATCGGACAACTATTATGTGGAGGTCGGCGCTGCAAGTTCGAGCCAGGGGGCGCCCCCGTGGGAAGAAATAGTTGGCGCGATTGCAGTTATAGCTGTGGTTGCCGCAGCATATAGAAGAACAAGAAAAAAGGGCGATAAAGCCAGAAGCACAAAGAAATAAATAGAAATGCTGCAGAATATCTGACGTGCGACAGTAGTCTAGCCTGGTAGGACGCTGGCCTTCCAAGCCAGCAACATGGGTTCAAATCCCGTCTGTCGCAAATTCGCTCTCCGAATGCAATGGGTTTTACACATAGCTTGAAGTGAATGTAGCCACGCTCTGCGTTACGGTATTGTATCCAGATCCTGCTATTGTGTAATTTAGCCAGAGATGACCGTAGAATATGTTATTTATGCTTCCAACTGCTTTTCCGTTTGGGTCATAGCAATAAACTTCGAACGTGTCCGAGGTGCCGCTGTACATGTCTATCCCTGATCCCGGCGCGCTTCCTGCAGGATAGTATACGGAATTTCCTGTAACATATACGTTTCCGTATTCCGGAAAGTCTCCAGACTGGTTGTAGTTGGAAGAACAGGATATGCCGTTTATGGTTATCGCCCCGCCTATAGCCTGCGACATGTTTATGGTAAGTATCCCATTCTGCGTTATGTAAAAGAAGCCGCAGGAGAATCCTGGCGACGGGGTGCATGATACAGGGGAGAGGATTGGATTAAGTATTCCGAGCTTCACTACTGCCACTATGGATACGGCGATTATAAGCATCGCTACGCCATATGATATCAGGAAATCTATAGCTACCTGCGCCTTCTTGCCTTTTTGTGCATCCATCAATTACTTCGCCTTCATCTCCACTTTTGCCTCGAAGTCGGAGACTTTGTAATTGAATTCTTCATTAGACTTTATTAATCCTTTCTCTTTCATGTATTCCCTGGCAAGCAGGAAATACGTAAGCGCAAGCGCCTTTCTGCCCTTGTTGTTGCAAGGAACTATCAGGTCTACGAATTTTATCCAGTTGTCGGTATCGCAGAGCGCTATTACAGGTATATTTGTCTTCCTCGCTTCCCTGACCGCCTGCTTCTCGTTCCTTGTATCGCTCATCAGTATTATCTCCGGCTCTGTATAATCTTTTCTGTTGGGATTGGTGAAGATGCCTGGCATTACCCTTCCTTTCATGAACTTTGCGTTTATTATTTCAGCGAATTTGGATGCTGCGGCTATAGCATATATTCTGGAGGCAGTGACTACTATATTCTCAGGGCTGTAATTCGCAAGCAGTTTGGCTGCAATCTTTATCCTGCCGTCTATGGAAGGCAGGTCGAGAAGGCATAATCCGTCTTCCCTTGTCTTGTATATGAATCTTGACATGCCAGGCGCCCTCGTCTTTGCGCCTATGTGTATTCCGGCCTCTAAATACTCTGATTGTTCCGTCAATAATTGTTCATCCATCAAACCATTCCTATTTCAATTCAATGATCCCTTTCGAGCACACCGGGGTCGCCGAGATTTTCATTTGCATTTTGAATTCCCGCATATTTTGTCTCGGGTCTTGTGCTCCCTAAGCACAAAGCCTAACCAGGCTAGCAGACGACCCCTCTCTTTAATCTTAAATGCATAATTATTTATATTAATTGCCGATACCCGTTGTTTTTCTTATGCATCATTTCCTGCCGTAGTTCATTATATCGTCTATAAGGTCTATGTGGCTGACCAGCATTCTTCTGCAGCAGTATCTCTCCACCTTGAGGTCAGTGAGCACTTTCTCAGGGTCTTCGCCCTTCTTGTTCACCCGCTCGTTGAACTCCTCCCATTTGTCAGCAACCACTTGTCCGCATGAAAAGCACCTTACAGGTATCATCATTCAAATCACTAAAAATCATCTATAAGACTTCTGGAACTTTGCCCTTGCCTTAGGCCCCTTGGGCTTCTTAGGCTCGACTTGCCTTATGTCGTCCACCATAAGTGTCCTGTCGTATGCCATGTATGATCTTTTTATCTCTTCGTTCTTCGAGACTTCATATATTGCCCTTGCTATAGAACTGCGTATCGCATTGGCCTGCGCGCTTCTCCCCCCTCCGCTTACATTTACGCTTATATTGTGCTTAGACGCTATCTCTTTTGCCATTGACGACAGATATATGGGCTCCGTTATAACCTCCCTCATCTCGTGCGGCCTTATCGTGGATATGTCAAAGCCGTTTACCCTTATAGTGCCATTGCCTTTCGTTATAGTTGCCCGCGCGCGCGCCATCTTCCTCCTGCTGGTCGCAATTATCGCTTTCTGCGTTTTTGGCTTCTGCTTCTTTCTTGGTTTGGCGGATTTCTTCTCCGCAGGCTGCTCCGCCTTCGGCTCGTCTCCGCCAAGATTGAAGAGTTCCTTGTTAAGGTTTTCCAATGATTCTTTCTCTGCCAATTCATAACCTCTCTGTAAGCTCCTTTACGCTAATCGCCCTTTCGAACGTTTCATTTGATGATTTAGCTCCAAGATTAAATAGCTTTTCGCTTTTGAACTCTTCCGGAAAATTGCTGTAAACGAAGAGCCTCTTGTATGCTTCCTTTCCCTTTGGCCTCTTATAAGGCAGCATTCCCCTTATTACGCGCTTAACGAAAAAATCCGGCCTGTGCGACCAGTATGGGGAGTGCTCGGGGTTTGCCTTGTCCTGAAGATCGAACCTCTGCTTGTATTTGCCGAGCATAGACTTCTTGTGCCCGCTTATGTACAGCTCTGATGCATTTAGCACAATGACATTAGTGCCAGTCAGCAGCATCTTTGCAATTCTGCTGGAAGCCCTCCCAAGAATAAGGCCTTTGCCGTCTATTATTACCTTATTTGCACGGTTTTTTTCATTTGTGTTCTTTGCATCCATGATCATCACTTTTCAAACCACTAGCCTTACGTTCTCCTTCTCGATCGCCTGGCTTATGCTTTCTATGGTGCACCCGGAAGAGCGGAGCTTCTCTAATGCAGACAATGAATATTCAATGGCGGCTATGTTGAATTTTAAGCTGACCCTGCCGGATCCGAGAACTTTACCAGGCACTACTATGCTCTCCCCAGGATTGGCTATTTTAGATAGCCTTGCAAGGTTTACGGTAATCATCTTCCTTCTTGGCCTGCTTGCGAATGAATACGCATCGCGCCACAGCTTTGCATTTTTCTTGGTGAAACCTTGCGCCTTAAGCGCAGCTAGCCATTCGTTGAGATTTGGTTTTTCACTTATTCTTTCTTTTTTCATAAACATCAACTCTTTGCAGGGGAAGGGATTTGAACCCTCGCAAGCACTAAAGCTACAGGAATTTTGAACGTGAGTTCCTCAATCCTGCGCGTTTGACCAAGCTCCGCCACCCCTGCAGGGGTAGTGTTATTTCTTCACATCCTTATATATAACTTTCATATCTTTCTTCATGGATTCCAGCGCTTTTTTCAATACTTCGGAAGCGCTCATCTGACCGAATGATTCTACATAAAGTTCGTATCCTTTCTCCTTGCCGCCTAACTCTTTGTATGCCGCATACGCAGGCTGGAACTTTGCGCCATTCGTGCTGTTGCCGAGCACTGCTTTGCAGTCTAACCTGACCTTCTGGCCTTCAGCCAGCTTTATTATAGGTATATTTCCATTTGCAACAGCCACGTCCTTCTCCTTGCTCTTAAGATCTCTTGAATAAAATGTAGCAGGACCTTCCACTTCGGCAGTGAACAGTATTTCATCCTTGTCTCCGTATCCGTCTGGAGACAGGATTGGTACCAGGCCTAGCCTGTGCGCAAGGTATTCGTCGAACATGCTGCTCGTATTCTCATATAAAGTTACAGACCCTATTGCAAAGCACTTCACACTGTTCATGCACGCCCTTCTGAGTGCATTAACATACCATGTATCAGCGCCGCTGAGGCTAAGCTTTACGGCATGGGGAGTATTCTCAACAACTGTTATCTCCATAATTTTCATCTAGAATTTGCAGTAAGCAGAAGCAGATAAAAATATACATCTAACTATATAAATCTTTCATTTACGTCAGCGATATATGTCAGAATCTGCCAACTGGGATGAATTGCAAAATTTATGGCAGAAAGCCCATATATTTTGGATGATGGATGAATGCAAATAGCATATTCCTAAGAAAATCCATTTGCTGCTTTATGCCTAATGCCTTATTATTGATAAGGCATCCTTTATTGTATCTGCAACCACATCTGTACCAAAGAGATTCTGCTTTCCTGGATTCCCTACAAATATAGTTTTAAATCCGTTCAGCTTCGCGGGCAGTATTTCGTTTAGTACATTGTCCCCTATAGATATACCTTCGCCCTTCCTTAAATTGTTGCTCCTTGAGATGCTCTTAAAAAGTAAATCAGAATTTGTAGGCTTTCCGGCACGGGCCACCACCTCATCGCAGAGATCCAGTATGCCTAGCTGGTCAAGAACGCGCTGCGCGTCCTCTAGTCCGGAATTTGTTGCAACTATCACCTTGTTTCCAGACTTCCTGAACTCCTTCAATGCATTCACTATGCTTTCATTCCTTGGAATCCTGAACTCCTCGGGATGTTCATGCATATATTGTTTAGTCGCAATGTAATCCTCTCCTGTCTGCTTCGACAGAGCCAGCCTGTCTTCTGCAGAGCCGCTGTAATGATGCAGGGTTATAGAAAGGGGTATCCACCACCCGTCCCCTATTGAAAGCATTGATTCGAGATTATGCTTTACTGGTTCTGGATACATCGCCATTATGTCATTGCTATTGAGTTTGCTGCCGTCCCACTTATATGCTGCTACTACTTTCATGTCCTGGCCAAGCTCTAGAAGCATATCGTTTTTCACATCATAAGTCGTTCCTATGCAAGGTCCGCAAATGCCTTCTCTCGCCAGTTTGTATTCTTTTTCTGCATTTTCAAGTTTTTCCTGTGAAATGTGCTTGAAAAGCCTTTTCGCATGTTTTTCGACGATTTTATCTACGGAATATAATGTTCCGTCCATGTCAAGAACTAAAACCCGCGCACCTGGTTCAAACTCTGATAGTTGATGCAATACGTTCGATTCCTTGGCGATTTTGTTTTTCTGCGCCTCTGGCATAATATAACCAATATGATGTATATATTTACTCATTTAAATAATTTATCTGGCATTTGTCTAAAACGCCAGCAGGAATAAACCCGATAGATCATTGGTGCTATTCAAAATTGCAGCTGTATATATGTGGCATTCCAACATCAATAGGGCATCCAACATCAATAGATTACATTGTCGTCAGTAAAATGCTTTCAATAGCTATCCATATAAAATACGCGTTTGTATGCGAAAGCGGTGTTGCAATAGCAATAGAAGCCGTATCCAAAATCCGCCAATGCTGCAGATCTGATTTGCTAACGGATAAAAAAATATAAATAAAAGAAAAAAGAAAGAAGAAGGGTTTACCTTCTTCCTTTTCTGTTCATCTTTGACCTTGCAACATAGCCGTTCTTGTCTATGAAGTAAAGGTATCCTTCCTGCCTCTGAACCTTTTCCTTGCTGATTTTTGCCTTTCTTCCCCTAGAATTTGATTTCATAGGCGTTTTCCATACAAAACCATCCTTTCCTAGGTAGTATAGGTATCCATCTTCTCTCTCTATTTTTTCCTTTCCTATTCTTTCAGCCATTTATTCACCGAGGATACTATACTAGAACAGCTTTATAAATTTATCGTCTGTATATCGAGAGTAAAATATATGCATTTTTTTATGTGAAACGTATGCGTTGCCTTTTTAAACTTTAGCTCTGTAAGTGTTCTTGTTTCTATGATAGAGATAAAGCTTACCAAAGATTACAATCTTTCCGGGTACACCCTGATAGAAGGATTTCCCGGATTAGGGCTCGTAGGCCCAATGACAAACAGCTACATGATAGAGAAGCTGAAGATGGAGTACATAGGATATATAGACGGCGACATCTTCCCTCCGATAGCAACAATACACGATGGCAAGCCGATGTTTCCGATACGGCTTTACAAAGACGATAAGTACAGGATAATTGTGGTAATAGCGGAATTTGCCGTTCCCTCTACTTCAATCTCGTTTCTTGCGGAGGAGCTTTTAGGATTCATAAGAAAGAACAAGATAGGCCAGATAATTTCTGTTGGCGGAATACCAGTACAGAAAATATCGAAGAACATTTACGGCACTGCCTCCAACGATGCCTCTATCAAAAAGTTGAAGGATGCAGGCATAACTCCGATAAATGAAGGCGTAGTTGCAGGCGTTTCTGCCCTTTTGCTTACAAGATGCACATCGTACAAGATACCTGCAATTAGCGTGCTTGTCCCTGTGATAGCGACAGTTATGGATCCAAAATATGCAGAGATGGCGATACTTGGGCTGAACAAACTCATAAACATGGATATAGATACGGAAGAACTGGAGGAAGAGTCCAAGGAAGTGCAGGAGAAGGTGAAGGAGTTGCTGAAGAATGCGAAAGAGACCCATCAGGAATACAAGAATGCGTTGGATATGGCAAGCGGAGAGGGGCCTTCCACATATGCGTAAGGTATTTCTTTCATTGCTCTTTATTTATACATGTGCGTAAGGTATTTCTTTCATTGCTCTTTATTTATACATATGCAGGGGTGGCAGAGTCTGGTCTGGCTGGCAGTAGCCACGGAAAAACGCGCAGGACTTAAGATCCTGTGGCTTAGCGCCTTCGAGGGTTCAAATCCCTTCCCCTGCAGATAAATATAGAATGATGCAATGGGAAAGTACGTATCTGTTGTAATACCAACCCTCAATGAAGAAAAAAACATAGCGTCGCTGCTCAGGGAGGTAAAGGAGGAACTTGCGCCATACGACTATGAGATAATAGTGGTAGACGGACATTCAAAGGATAGGACAGTGGAGATTGCACGCAAGTATGGGGCAAGGATAATATACGACGGCAAAGGGAAAGGAAGCGCGCTGATAAAGGGGCTTGAGGCCGCTAGGGGCTACATACAGATATCGATGGACGCGGACTTGTCCCACAAGCCCAATGAACTAAAGCTGCTCATAGCAGGCATAGAATCTGGCTATGACATATGTATGGGCTCAAGGTTCATGGAAGGCGGAGCTTCGGAGGATATGCCGCTTCTTAGGATACTAGGGAACAAATTCTTCCTGGCCATGGTTAACACCCTGTTCAATGCACATTACAGCGATCTGTGCTATGGATACAGGAGCTTCAAAAAAGGGATCTTGAAAAGGCTTAACCTGAAGGAAATGGGATTTGGCATCGAGACCGAGATAAGCATTAAGGCAGCGAAGAACAGGATGAGGATAGTAGAGGTGCCAAGCGTGGAGAAGAAGAGGCAGTTCGGGGATGCAAAGCTGAGGACTTTCCACGATGGATTCATAATATTAAGGACCATACTTGGAAATATCCGGGATTAGCGGTCATACGTTTACTTTGGCACCGTCAAGCGCGTTCCTGCACGAGCATGTGCGCTTTTCCGGATTCAGCCCGGACACTATCTCCTTTATCAATCCCTTAAGCTTTACCATATTCTCGGCGAAGACCCTGTTGACCTCATCGAAACTTACCGGGATTATCTTTCCCACAAGCCCAGCGTCATAATCTGTTATCACCCCTACGCCAAGATAGCATATCTGCTTTTCCCTAGCAAGCGCAACCTCTGGATACTGGGTCATGTTTATGCAATGGAACCCATTATCCATCAGCAGCTTTGATTCCGCCACTGTGGAAAAGCGCGGCCCGTTTACCACTGCAAGCGTACTCGTGTTGTGATAGCTGAGATTCATCCTGTTTGAGGATTCTTCTGCCACCCTCCGCATGTAATCGCAATAAGGATACGCCATGCTCACGTGCACCACTTCATCTTCATCGAAAAACGTATCGTCCCTTCCGCAAGTCATGTTTGCAAACTGATCGAAGAAGACGAAATCACCTGGCTTATACGAAGAATAAAGGGAGCCCACTGCGCAAGTTCCTATTATCATCTTTACGCCTAGCTCGCTCAGAGCCTGTATGTTTGCCCTATAAGGAACCTTGTGCGGAGGTATTGTATGCTTGTTGCCATGCCTAGGCAGGAATGCTACCCTCTTGCCTTCCAATTCCGCTACGCTTATGGTGCCGCTTGCGCTTCCGTACTTGTTTTTTGCGTCAAGGCTCTCGTGCTTGTCGAATAGCGAATAAAGACCAGATCCGCCTATCACTGCTATGTCCGCTTCCATGGTGCAGATAATCGGCAAAGCACATATTTAAATTTTGCTTACAAAGATAGTTTGGTTCCATGCCCATGAAGGTAAAGATTGTGGATTGGACAGAAGTCGAGAGATGGAGCAGCTCGCTTTCCAGAAGCATAGTTGAATCTGGATATGCGCCGGATGCGATAATTGCAGTGGCTAGGGGCGGGCTTGTGCCAGCAAGGCTGCTCGCAGATATGCTCTCTGTGAAGGATGTGCTTTCTATACGGATTGAACACTGGAACGAGACGGCAAAGCCTGAAGAAAAAGCCGTAGTCAAAGAGCCGCTTAGAGCCAATCTTTCAGGGAAGAAAATACTTATAGTGGACGATATTGCGGACACTGGCGAGAGCTTAATGCTTGCAAAAGAGAACGTATCCTCATGCAATCCAAAAGAGGCCAAGACCGCTGCTTTTCAGTTCATAGGCAAAACCTCAAGATTTAAACCGGACTTCATCGCAGAGCAGCTATCTGAATGGATATGGTATATGTATCCGTGGAATTACCACGAAGACGTGAAAAACCTGATAGGAAGGATAAAGAAACCCGGGGATACGGAGGCTTCGATAATGGAGAAATTCATTGCAGAGTATGGAGCCAGGATTCCCATAGATTTCAAATTATAATTAGGTGAAAGGATGCCAAACATAAAAACAAACGGAAGAGTGATTGTGATTACAGGGCCCATGTTCTCAGGAAAGACTTCTACCCTTATACACCATCTTGAGAGGGAGCAGTATGCAGAAAACAAGATAGCCGTGTTCAAGCCGCGCATTGACAACAGATACAGTGCAATGGAGATAGTTACGCACGCAGGGCAGAAGCTAAGCGCAATCGTGGTTCCTACAGGCGAAGAAGCTTATGGCATCATAATGAAGGGTGCAAAGAATGTGGGAGTTGTAGGGATAGAGGAAGCGCAGTTCTTCTCTAAAGATGCAAATATACCAAAACTCATAATGGAGCTTTCAAAGGGAAGGCGGGTCATAGTTACCGTGCTTAACAAGGACCACACTGGCGAAGTATTCGGAAATGCAGGCGAGATACTTGCAAAAGCAGACGAGATAGAATGCCTTACTGCCATATGCAGAAAGTGCAGATCTGACGGCGCATCATTCACGCAGAGAGTAGATGATAAGGGCACTCCAATATTTGGCGAGCAGGTCCATGTGGGCGGTAAGGAGGATTACGAACCGCGATGCAGAGACTGCTTCGTTTTCCCGGAAGGGAAGCTATGACGCTTCCTTATATTTTCCTGTATACGCCTGACAGGACAACGGCCTTGATGTTGAAACTGTCGTCAAATATGACCATGTTTGCAATGCTGCCCTCTCTTATGACACCTATCGTACCCTCTCCAAGAACCCTTGCAGGATAGGAAGTTGCCATCCTTATAGCCTCTGCAGTTTCCATGCCTGCTTTTTCTATGCACCCCTTTACTGCATCACGCATTGAGATTGCAGATCCACCTATTACCCCTTCTTTAGTCTCACATCCAGCCAAATCATAAATAACCTCTTCAGTTCCAATCTTGAAACTCATTGTTTTGCCACCCACAACTGGCATAGCGTCAGACACGAGAAATAGCTTATCTCTCAGTATCTTCTTCGCCATGCGCACCAATGGATAACTGACATGTATTCCGTCAACTATTATGCTTGCGTCTTTGTTGCAATCCAGAACCGCGCCGATTACTCCAGGTTCCCTAGCCGAGATTCCGGACATGGCATTGTAAAGATGTGTTGCACATGAAACTCCGTGAATGAATGACTCGAATGCTTTGCAATACGTTGCGTTGCTGTGCCCTATCGATACGACTATGCCTGCATCTTTTAGGCTCTTTATCTGCTCGTTACTAACGCTTTCTGGCGATACAGTCACAATCCTTATCGTTTCTTTTGCATCCAGTATAATCTTCAAATCCTCGTCATTCATACTTCTTATGTTCTCCTTAGGGTGTATGCCTCTTTTTTCCAATGTTATGAAAGGCCCTTCGAGATGTATTCCAAGTACACTATTTCCATAGCTAAGCGCGTATTCTTTAGTCGCTTTGACAGCCTCTGCAATAGTTGCGTTATCTGGAGAGATTAGGGACAGAAGCATATTTGTAGTTCCGCGTTTGGAATGGGCATTTACTATTCGCCGTATCGATTTTACTGACGTGTCTGATGTAAACATGCTTCCGCCTCCTCCGTTCACTTGGAGATCTATAAAACCTGGCGCTATGTTCATGCCTCGGAGATCGTGATCATGATCATTTTCGCACTTTTTTAGTTTTTCGCGATAAGGAGCCAGTGCAGAATTGTGCACCAGCCTTGATATCTTATCTCCCTCTATGAATATGGATTGATCGCATAATATTTCGCCATTATGGCTTAAGCCCGTGTAGATTTTTGCATTGCGCAGCATCAAAGACATAGAACCGAAAATACTTTATTGTGGCGGTTAATAAAGGTTATGTCTATTACTGTCAAAGGATGCATATGGAATACTCTGCGATAACAATACACTTCGGGGAGATATGGCTTAAGGGAAGAAATAGGCATACCTTCACGAGCCTCCTTACCAGAAATATAAAAGATGCACTCCGCCCAGAATCGTACTCTCTTGAAAATAATCGGGATAGGATAATGATATACCTGAACAAAAATTCGGATATCGGATCCATACTCATCAAACTTGGGCACGTATTTGGCATAAGCTGGTTTGCACCAGTTGAAATTGCGAGAAACGATATCGGCTCCATGATGGAAGCCTCCAAAAATTTCTTCGGAAGAGGGGATAATGTTAGGATAGAGGCGCACAGATCCACAAAAAGTGTTCCGTTTGATTCCACTGAGATTGTAACGCATTTCATAAAGAACGCGAAGAGGCTTCCATTTTCTTTGGATGCTAAATCAGATAAGATACTGCATATAAACGTGACAGAAAAAGGCACGCTCCTCTACCTAAACAAAATAAGGGGATTGAATGGGCTTCCGGTAGGCTCTTCAGGAACAGGAATATCGCTATTGTCAGGGGGCATAGACTCCCCAGTAGCATCCTTCTATGCAATGAAGAGAGGGATAACCCCTATATTCCTACATGTACACCCTTTTGCTGCAAATAAGGAAGCAGCAGCATCAAAGATAACGGATATAGCAAAAGTGCTTTCGCTTTATTCTGGGCGTTCAAAAATTTATTATTCGCCCTCACATATCTTTCAGGCGGCTGTGCTAAAAGCGGATACTAGGTATGAGCACATACTTTTCAAGAGGTTTATTTACAGGCTTGCGGAAGAAGTGGCAAATATTGAAGGCGCAGAATCCATAATAACCGGCGAAAGCCTGGGGCAGGTATCTTCGCAGACTATAAGCAACCTGAGATCCTCCGAATACGGAATCAATAAATTCATAATCAGGCCATTAATCTCGTTCGACAAGCAAGAAATAGTCAACAATGCGCGCAGTATAGGAACGCATGACTTGTCCATAAAACCATACAAAGACGTGTGTTCGCTTAATGCGATGGATCCTGCAACGCGCAGCGATTTGCTTGAGATAGAAAAGATGTATAAGAGATGCAAACTCGATGCGGCAGTAAAGAAGACACTGAAGCAGACTGACGCGTTTGATTTAGATTAACCGAATCAATTATGTCGGTCTATTGGTAGCGTTACATTGTTCTCCATGTAATCAATGAGAATACGTAACCTACCTTATAGGTTTTTAGGATGTGGCGAACTTAAGTTATCCAGAAGTGGCGAGATTGTGGAAAAGAAGAATGATAAGGAACAAAAAAAGGCAGAAATAACAGGAATTCACAGAGTCACTGGATCTGAGATAAAGGATGCAACAAGGAAGATACCGGATATCGAAAAACTGCAGTGGGAGCATAACGGAAAACCCAGGAAAAGATCCGAAATGGAGATAAAAAGGATCTGGAAAGGGATAAAGGAATATTCTGACGTGAACATAGATCAAATGAGAGATGGATTCGGGGACGCAAATGCTTTCAATAGGGTAAAAAGCTGCATAGCGTTCGGAATGTATCACGAAGCCATAGAATACTTCTACCAAGCTGCAAACTATTACAATATGGCTGCTGAAGAGATAATAGACAGCAGGAATATAAAGGGCAAGAACCTGGAATGGGCGGAAATCCTTAACAAAAAGGCAGATGCTTGCTACAATAAATGGCAAGCGACTGGATGCGGAGATGACAGTTTTGCAGAAGTTGGATACAGCATACGTTTGGAAGGCGAGGAAATAGCAAAAATAATGAACATGAAAGAGGAAGTAATAAAATCAATAACAGACACGATTGACTCGCATGAATCACGCTATAAGGGGGAGGTAGTTGACAATGAATTGTTCAAGAACGCGTTAAGCTTTGAGCTTCGCGCATTGCTGGAATCCTTTTCTGGTTCCGCAGAACATTACAATGTGGTTGCATCTATGCTAATACAGGGCGCAGAGGATGCAATAAATTGCGGTGCAGCGGATTTTGCGCGCGAACTTGCACACGAAGCCGCAAAATATTATGGTGCGTATACAGAATGGCAGAAATCAAAAGGCATAGACCCAAGTACGCAGTATGTTCTGGGCCAGACAGGCGACTCGAAGCTTTACGATTCCTGTTTCGTGGCAAAGAAGCTCGAGAGGCTAAATAACCATCTTAAATCCCGTTGAAAGGATTATATCGGCACTGCGCCTATGAAGTGGCCGATCAGATAGCCTACCAGACCTGCAGCCAACCCTATTATTAGCATCTGCATTCCGTTTTTCCATATGGATCCGACTGTTGTTTTAGCCTCGTAATATCCTATGAAGAACAGTGCAAGCCCGCTGATCACTACAGATGCAATCATCCCAGAGATTATATTATGAAGAAATAGGAATGGAATCACTGGTATCAATGAACCGAATATTGTCGCAAGCAGGACTGTGGCGAAGCTGTACAAAGGCTGCGATTTTTTTACAGGTGCGAGTTTTAGCTCGAAGGACATCATGAATTCAAGCCAGGCCTTGGGGTTTGATACTATATGGTTTGTCATGCTTTCAAGTTCTTCTCCTTTGTATCCCCATCCTGCAAAAATATCCCTCACTTCTTTGCGTTCAGTTTGAGGAACATCCTTCATCTCCTGTTTCTCACGGCCAAGCTCCTTAAGGTATTGCTTTCTCCTTGCCAGCGTAGAAGTATATGCGACCGCACCCATTGATATGGATTCTGCGCCTAAGGCTGCGAGTGAAGCAACAAATATTATCCGTATGTCGCTTGTTGCTGCAGACACACCAAGTATGATCCCAAGCACATTCACAAGCCCGTCCTGTGATCCCAATATAAAATCGGATAGGAAATTGGTTTGTGAATGAACCTCGGTCTTTGCATTTCCTGCAATATTAGCTCCCAAATCCAACACCATATAAAGTAATCGGCTGTGCCTAATGCCGCTGCCTTGCGTTTCTGCATGCCCTATTCAAAGAAATATCATTCACACTAAGCATATGAAGTGTGAAAGCCACTGTAATGTGGCTTTAGAGTTTCTTTACGTTCTTTGCACGTGGTCCGCGCTCTCCGGCCTCGACTTCGTATTCGACTGAATCGCCAACAGCAAGTGTTGCGCCTCCTTCAACTGCTGATGTATGCACGTATACATCCTTTCCATCTTCGCCAGTAATGAATCCAAAGCCGCGAGCAGCATTGAACATTTTTACTTTTCCTTTCATTTTATCACTTTTTTCAATATCATTAAGAGGTTGGTAAATTTAAGCCTTTGTTTTTTGCAATCCTGCGCTATCTGAAGGCACATGCATCTGGGAGAGCCATTTTAGGGAAAAATTTATACATGGCCAGGACTAATGCTTATTTGAGATCCAAGATTCCGATATTGTGTGTAAATGGCAAATACCAAAAAAGCACAGGATAATATTTTGCAGCTGATGATGCAGTTCAACGATTTTCCTATAGATTACGACCCTGACTTTAAAAAGGAATTGGGCATTCAGGGAGATAGAGCGAAGAGCATATTTCAGTGGAGCGGACAATTCCCTCCAGGGCTTGCAGAAAAGCTGCTAAAGAAATATGCAAATAAGGACTCAGTTGTGCTCGATCCATTCTGTGGAAGCGGCACAACGCTGTTTGAGGCTGCAAAGTTGGGAATGGAATGCCATGGATCAGATATAAATCCAGCAGCAGTAAAGCTTGCTGAAACAGTTATGTTCTGCAATGTAGGCAAAAACAAGAGAAAAGCTTGCTTAGACAGTGCAAAGGGCATTATCGAAGACGCTTTCCCAGGCAAACACGGAAATATTGAAGGCAAAGACACCGCAATTCTCAAGGGACTGCTGGATAACGCGGCGGACGATGACCTGGTGCACAGTATAATTATGAATGCCCTTATGAGGTTTTCAATATCAAAGAACAGAAACGGAATAAACGGCTTATACGAAGCATTTGAAACCCACAGAAACCTTGTGATGTCTCTGCCGTATTGCAGTAAGAAGTGCATTGTGGCAAGAGAAGATGCAAGAGATATGAGCATGAAGGACAGCTCAGTTGACCTAGTTCTCACCTCCCCGCCATATATAGGATCATTCGATTATTACCGAAACTATAAGCATGCCATGTGGATAGCCGGATACAATATCACGTGGGCAAAAGATCGTGAGATAGGGGGCACTTTTGGGATTACTCAGGTTCAATACGGCATACAAAAGTATGCAGAGGATATGTGCATGTCCTTAATTGAGATGAAGAGGGTATTGAAAGAAAAAGGCAGGATGATAATAGTCATTGGCAGGGAATCCGAAGCAGGCAGGACAAAGATAAGGACATCAGCAATGATTTACGCATTGGCTGTAGGCGCTTGCGGATTAAATCTGCTATTAAGGCAAGAAAGAGAAACAAAAAACAGGAGAGGAAATAGAACTATGGAGGATATTCTGCATTTTTCCATTTCAAAAAAAGTTCCGGAGGCATCACTGGAATTTTTGAAGGGAATCTCCCACGGAATTGCAGAGTCAGCCATGGAAAAAAATCCGCCCTGGCCGGGATTCGAACCCGGGTCTCAACCGTGACAGGGTTACATGCTAACCACTACACTACCAGAGCACACGAGGATTTTGTCAGGTGACATACCCCATGTTAACTTCTCGCAACAAAATAATCGTTGCGTAGTCGATTTATTTATCATCATCAACCTTCTTAACCTTTTCTTCCATGAAATTATGTGATATTATTCATGCAGCATTCTCACACGCAATATGCTGATTTTCTCCTAATCTAGCCATTCTTGCGGCGGTATATTTCTCTACAAAGTTCAAGAATGCAAAGAGACATCAAGAATTTAGTTATATGAAGCCTTGCATTAGATGGGACAAATGCAAAGCGCTGGCGGACAACATAAGATTGCGACAGTAATGGGAAAAGCCCTTTGGTGGAACGCGAAAAATAAGCGATAAGGAAAAGCGGGCATATGAGGCTTATGCATAAGAAAATGAACTTTTATTTTCCTTGATTGTGTGGATTCTGTAATATTGCCAATTATTTAATATTTTCTAACCTAAATATAAGTGTGGATAAGAAAAAGGACATAAGCACAGTTCGGGAATTCTTTAGGGATATAGCCTATGTGGTCATAAGCTTCTTCCCTATCTCAGGATATATATCGCTTACGCATTTCCTACACAAATGGTTTTACAGGCATAAACTGCATAGGAAAGTGCACATGCATATGAGCAGAGAGATCAGCAGGCATGGAAAAACTGTAAACAGGCACATAAGAAAACATGGCAGGAATATACATAGGAGATTGCGATTGAAGAAGAAGGGCATATTCATCTAAAGAATTTCCGGGCTCTACTAATATGTGCCCCGTTATAATTTTTTGGGGTTTGATGAAACAGGAAATTTTGTGCCAATTTCCTCTATTTTCTTTTCGATATCTATGGTTTTTTCAATGCATACGCGTGTGCCCATGACTTTTTCGTAATAGTCGACAGGGCTTTCACCGACAAAAAAGTTTGCTTTTATCATTTTAGACACGATAGCATAATAATTGCTTGTGTCTTTTGCGCCTGCTCTGCCCAGAGTCGATACATAGCTTTCTGCGAAGGAATGCAGGTTATTGTAAAAATACAGATGGAATCCATACTGTGTTTCGTATCCCATATTTGAGAGATTGTTGTCTAATATGTTTTGAACGCTTAGGTAAGATAATTTCCCGCATTCCATAAGCCAGTCCGACAGGACAAAACCGAATGGTATGCCAAGCTTTGCTGATGACCACCTTGCTTCCACAAGGACTTCCGAAAGGTATCTATCGGATAAACCGCCGTATATTGTCATGCCGTCGTATCTTAACATCGACTTTAGCTCCTGCCCGAATATAGATATTTCTCTTTTCTCAAGCGTGGCTTTCGCATCCTTTATATCTTCTGCCCTAATTAATTTGTAAAGGCCGCCTTTATTATGGTCTGCATTCTCGCTTTTTGATGACGCGTTATTTTCGCGCACCTCCTTATTTGTATGGGATTGCATGCTAATAGCGCTTTGAAGCGAACTTTGCCATGTTTTCATGCTCTTTGGCGCCGGCTTGCTGAAAAGAAGACTGCAGGCTATGGCAATCGTCGAGACCGTGGCAATCATTCTGCCATTTGCTTTGAACTTACTTTTTGATTTTATCCCTTTTATCCCTCTCCTTTGTATTTCAAGGGAGCGCGAATTCTCAATATGCTCAAGATTTTTGTAGTTTATTGCAAAGGTGTCAGTCGGCATATCTCTTCCAATCGCAGAATTTATTTTAATGCGGTAATATTTCATAGTATAATCCCATTTTACGCCTTTATAAAGATTGCTCTCGATTTGTATACGAAAATATTCTGTGAAATCAGTGTTTTGAAAAGCAACATATATAATTTTAGCGTGGTTTTCCTTACCTTACAAACAACAAGCATGAATTAGATGGCAAAATCGATACTGGTAACAATAAGTCTCTCAAACGACATGATAAGCAGGGTCGAAAAGGATGACGCACTTCCAAATCCACTGCATATAGGATACTACGAATCCCTCAGGCTTCTAGGCATGGATTGGAAAAACGGACCATTGATGAAGTTCTTGGAATCCTGCTATATGGAAAGCGAGAAAGACATGGGCATAATACATGTAAGGGACTGGCATAGTCTTGCAGATCCTTCTCAAAAGCATGAACTTTCCATATACGGTCCGCACTGCATGGAGAATACGTGGGGCGCGGAATTCGTATGGGAGAACAAGGGGATACTCAAGGAGAGGGGCAATACCTATACGGTAAATTCTACAAAGATACTCGCCGCCTCCGAGGATATATTCAAGGATGCGTTGGACAAGGCAATAGGAAACACAGACAAGTCAGATGTAAGAATAGGAATAATCGGCGTGCTTACGAACATAAAGGTGGAGGAGATGGCCATAGCGCTGCAGGGCTTCTACAACATGGACAACATAGCAGTGTGTTCCGCGTTAACCGCAAGCAACAACATAAGAAGGCATTTCCAGGGGCTTGAGGATCTTTCGAATATGTACGGGGTCAAAGTGTTCAACAGCATAAAGCAGTTCGGGAACTGGTTAAATGTGAGAACAAGGGCTTCACTGGGCCTCAGGGGATTTGACGTTCCATCAATAGGATACATAGAGAGAGTAAAACTTTTTGAAGAGGAGAAGAGGATAGCAGAATACTTGTTCAGGGACTGCAAGTCCATAAGAATAAAGGAGCTTTCAGGAGGATACAGCGGATCCAAGGTCCTCTTCGTAAATAGCGTTGACAGGCATGGGTTCCAGCTTGCACCTACAATAATGAAGCTTGACAGTATGGAGAAGATAGGCAAGGAGAGGGTGGGCTTCGAGAAGGTGCAGTACATACTTGGGCCTCATGTACCAAAGATAGTAAACTCCGTAGAGACCGAGAAGGGGGCAGGGATAAGATACTCCTTCGCCATGATGAACAAGAACAGCAACGCCAGGACGTTCAAGGAATTCTTCATGTCTGTAAAAGGCACAAAGAAAGACATTAGCAGGCTAGAGAAGAACGTTAGCATACTGTTCGACGAGATACTAACCCCGTTGTACAGCAACTGGACCCTTGAGAAGAAACAGCTCTGGTCTTCCAATACATTCACGCCAGAGCGCTGCAGCAAGATACGCGATAACATAATGAAGATACTAGGACATGAGCCGAGAGGGGACACGATCTCATTTAAAGGGGTTGGAGACTTCGCAAACCCTACGCTCTTCTACAGCGAAAAGAACATAAACGAGCTTCTGAAAAGGAAAGTGTCGTATGTAAGGCAGGCCCTTTCACATGGCGACCTCAATGCTGGCAATATAATACTCGACGACAATCTCAACATGTGGCTTATAGATTTCTCGCATACCGATTACTATTACCATGTGATACAAGATATCGTGAAACTTGAGAACGACTTAAAGTTCATACATACTCCAATAGACTCGAACGAAGAGCTGTCGCAGCTTGTAGAGTTCGAAAGAATCTTGATGAGGCAGAAGAAGCTGTCAGACAATATAAGATTGCCTGGAATGCTTGCAAAGAACAAGAAGATCGCAAGATTGCACAAGACTGTGCGGATGCTCAGGGAGTTCGCCTTCAGGGTATCTGCAGACGAGGACATGAATAATTACAGGATACCTCAGCTCAGGTACTCTGCGCACAACCTCGGCTTCGACGAATCAGATGCAATGCAAAAGAAATACGCGCTCATATCAACTTCAATGCTGTGCGAATACTTCCTTGAGAACAATGGGCAGCGCGCATGATGCTGGTCAGGAATACCGAAAAACCTTTTAAACCTTCTGATGCAAATATATTCCGATGCCTGGCAAATGTTTTTTCTAATTTAGCATATGCCAGCTGTGATATTGCGTGATGCAATTGATTGAGGAGAAGGCAAGAAATTTTTAAGCCATTTAGTGGATGGCTAGGCTCTGAGAGCGAAGAAGGCCGTGGCAAGCTGCGATAAGCCTTGGGTAGGCGCAAGTCAGCCCTTGAACCAAGGATTGCCGAATGCACGCCATGAATAGTGGCGTGAGCGCACGCGGGGAACTGAAATATCTTAGTACCCGCAGGAGAAGAAAGCGAAAGCGATGCTGTAAGTAATGCGAATGAAAGCAGCAGAGGGCATGCTGAATCCTGTCCCGCAAGGGGCAAGGAGATGTGGCGCAGATCAGACTCGTCGGACGTGGGAAACCTTCTGAAAAGGGGGGCCATAGAGAGTTACAGCCTCGTACCCATGCGAGATGAGTCGGCTGCAGGAGAGTAGCGCAACCTGGTTATGTTGTGCGAAGACGGGGGCATTAAACCCCAACCCTAAATATTGCTCAGAGACCGATAGTGAACAAGTAGCGCGAGCGAAAGCTGAAAAGAACCCACACGCGTGGGGCTGAAAAGATCTGAAACTAAATGGTTACGAGAAGATGCTGCATGAAAGGTTGAGTGCATGGAAGCGAATGCCCGAGAGGGCAGAGCGACATGCATGACAGTGTGGCATCCTTCTTCTCGAAGCAAGAGCCAGGGAGTGTACTTGAGCGGCAAGCAGCTTATGCTGCATAGTGAAAGCGAGAGCGCGCAGGAAACGAGGCGCTGGGCATTAATATGCCTAAGTCGCTTGAGTACGACACGAAGCCACTGTGAACTACGCGCGGCCATGGCGAAGTCGGGTTGACGCCCGATGGAGGCCAGCAACCTGTCATAGTATATCTTGTTGGGTGAGCTGCGGGTAGCGGCGATATACCTCTCGAACGTGGCAATAGCGTGTCCCCTCTGAAGTATCTTTAGGATAGCTCCGGACGAGCTTGCATATGCGGTAGAGCTACCGATTATCTGGCAAGATTCCGAAAGGGATCACTAGATTCTCAAACTCCGAATGCATATGCTGTGTAGACTCCGGGAGTCGGCGGCGTTGGGTAAGCTAGCGTCGCGAGACCGAAAAGGCGGTGACTGAGGTTAAGGTCCCCAAATCCTAGTTAAGTGTCATGAAGGAAGATTCTCTCTAAGACAGTCGGGAGGTAGGCTCAGAAGCAGCCATCCTTTAAAAAACGCGTAATAGCGTACCGATCAAGATTGAATTTTCCGAAGATGGACGGGGCTAAACTAGGTACCGAGACCCCAGAGTTAAAGACTGGTAAGAGGGCGTGGTGCATTGCAAGAAATTTGGTCTTAAGATCAAATGGACAATGCACTAGTGAAAATCCTGGTGTTAGTAATAGCAAATATATGTGAGAATCATATACACCGGAAGCACAAGGTCTTCCTTGCGATGATCGTCAGCAGGGAGTTAGTCGATCCTAAGCGCGGAGCCAATCACTACCGCGCAAAAGGGAAGCCTGTTAATATTCAGGCGCTTAATATGTAGGCGTGGCAACACAAGGCAGATTTCTGACGCCTGTGGATAAGCCGAAAAGAAGTGCAAATGGCTGCGGAGTCTCGTTATGAGGAGAAGCAGCTAAATGAACATTGGCCGAATTCATGGGCCCGTGAAAAGGGAATCTGCAACGACCATATTGAATCGTACCTAGAACTAGTACAAGTGCTGCTGGCTGAAAAGGCCAAGGTGTGGCGGAAGAACCAAGGTTAGGGAAATCGGCAAAATAGTGGCGTAAGTTTTCGACAAGCCATGTCTGCGTCTGGCTAGATGCAGATATCATTGACTCGGGGACAACGACTGTTTATCAAAAACACAACTCACCGCAAAGCGGAAACGCTCAGTACAGTGGGTGACGCCTGCTCACTACTAGTATGCGAAACCCCGTTTCAACGGGACTAAGCGCTAGCAAAGAGCGGGAGTAACTCTGACTCTCTTTAGGTAGCGTAATACCTCGTCACTTAATAGGTGACTTGCATGAAGGGCGTAACGATTGTCCCACTGTCCCAATCTTGGATCCGGTGAACTCACTGCGCGGTGTACATGCCGCGTTCTCTCAGTGGGAAATGAAGTCTCTATGAAGCTTGACTATAGCCTGTTATTGTTGTGTGGCGAGCGTTGCAGAGCGTAAGTGGGAGCGTCGATGCCATGGTTGCGGCCATGGCGGAGCGATCTTGTAACACCACTCTTCGCTTTCTACGCAACTTACCAGAAGGGACAGTAGCAGGTGGATAGTTAGACTGGGCGGTTGCTTTCGATAAAGAAACGAAAGTGACCAACGCTCCGCTTAGGCGGGTTGGAAACCCGCTGTTAAGCACAAAGGCAAATGCGGGGCTGACTGTATCCTGAAAAGCGGGGGATGCAGACACGAAAGTGGGGCTTAACGAACGTTGGTACCTCTTTTAATGGGGGTCCAAGCTGTCAAACAAGTTACTCTAGAGGTAACCGGTTCGTGGCTGGTGAGAGTTCACATCGACCCAGCCGTTTGATACACCGATATGGGCTTAGGTCATCCTGGTGGTGCAGGAGCCACCAAGGGCTGGACTGCTCGTCCATCAAAGACCTACATGAGCTGAGTTCAGTACGTCGCGAGACAGTACGGTAATATCTACTGGGAGTGTTAGCGTTGGAGGATAAGGTCTTTTTAGTACGAGAGGAACGGAAGATCGGCGCCTCTAGTTTACCAGTTGTCATTGGCATAGCTGGGTAGCCACGCGCCAAGCCGATAAGCCCTGAAAGCATCTAAGGGCGAAGCGGCATCCGAAACGAGACGCTAGGGTCGCCATAGTACATGGCGTTGATAGGATGGGCGTGTAAGCAGGGAGCTTCGGCGACTTGCGAGCGCACCATTACTAATACCTGAAACTTTTCTTGCCTTCTCCGGTTTTTTATATTTTTGACATATGGCATTACGGCAGATCATATCCTTTCAAAAATATATTTTATCGAAGTATAATATAGTATAGCGGAAGTTTGTACACATACTTTATATACCAGATTTTTCAGAATAATATTAGGGGATGGGGGATATGAGAAATGAGAGGGTCTTAGTGGTAAATGGGGGGTCAATAGGAGGAAACCTCGACTGGATCGAAAGGAGGGTCTGCGATGAAAAATGCGCAGAGCTGTTAGCAAGCATCCTGGAAGAATCCGGAGACAAATTTAACGAGAAGACGATGCAGCTGGGCTTGTATGCACTCGATAACGCCGAGCACAGGCCAAAGATAAAGGAAACGTTCGATCTTTACATCGGCAGGCACAGGGGCACGCAGAAATCCAAGTTCGTAGAGACAGTGCTCGAGAACATACTCGCGGCATCATTCCTAGAAATCTTCGAATAACTGTTGGCTGGCATTAGGAAAGCCAACACCTAGTACTATCCATGCCTTGACTGAACTTCCTACGGCATTATGCAACTGCAAAAGTATTTAAAAAGTCCCAGCGAAGTATGAACCATGGTGGATATAGGCGCATTGATGGTCGACACCGGCTTCTCATGGCTCAGGATGTTCGCAGCGTTGATACTATCGATACTTTTCAGCATAATAGTTGGAATCTCTGCGGCGACAAATGAGAGGATGGAGAAGATCCTTCTGCCGCTAATAGACGTGCTTCAGACAATCCCGATACTTGCGTTCTTTCCAGTTGCGATATACCTGATAGTTGCCATAGTTCCTGGAACTATAGGTATAAACCTTGCGGTCATAGTGCTAATATTCACGAGCATGGCATGGAACATAACGTTCGGAATATACGAAGCCGTCAAATCAATACCGACTGATTTCATAGATATAGCAAAACTCCGCGGCTTCTCAAAATGGACAATGTACAAAAAGATTTACATACCGGCTTCGCTGCCCAGAATCGCCTACCAGACCACAATATCATGGTCCATAGGGCTTTTCTATCTCGTGACAAGCGAGATATTCTCCACGGGAAACAAGAACTTTTCTGTAAGCAATGGCATAGGGGTTGACATAAGCAATTTCGCCGCATCCGGGAACACGCAGGCATACATAGCATCGATAATGGTCTTCATATTTTTCGTCGTCATGACTAGGATACTTTTCCTGAAGCCGTTCTCAGTATATTCCGAAAGGTTCTCGTTCAGGGAGAACGAAGAGGAGAGAAGGAAATCGAGAATACTGGAATTTTATAGGAATACATATTTCAGGATTAAGGCGGCACTCAGCCCGGCCATTATATTCTTCAGCAAATCGGCGTCAACTATAAAGGCGGTAAAGAAATTTATACCGAGAAGCAACTTTAAGAGGATTCTCTTCTTCGCGAAGCCGGAATACAACTCTGCGGTAATGAAGATGGCAACATATTTGACACTCATATTGATAGGCGCAGGCATAATGATAGCAGTATATTCTGGCACTGCAAGCATGATTCCTGAAGTGATGACTGCGCTCGCTGCCTCGTTTGCAAGGGTATGGATAATTTATATAATATGCGCAGCCATAGCTGTGCCGCTTGGCATCTTCCTCGCGCTTTCTACAAAGGCGTTCGAGCCGATAATGTCCCTGCTGCAGGTCTTATCTGCAATACCTGCAACAATACTTCTGCCTGCTGCCGTTGCCATACTCTTTATCCTGCCTTTTGGCGGAGAGATTACTGCGGCTTTTGTAATCTTCCTGGCTATGATCTGGTATATACTCTTCAGCGTAATATCAGGCATGAAAACCATACCTTTGCAGACCCTTGAACTCAGGAACATGCTGAGGCTAAGCAGATGGAAATCCTTCAAGACCATATACCTGCCAGCAATACTCCCTTCATTCGTAACAGGCTCCATAACCGCAATAGGCGGGGCGTGGAACTCCCTGATAGTTGCAGAGTATTTCACGGTACAGTCTAGCACTGGCAGCCAGGTGGTTCTCACGCAGGTCGGATTCGGAATAGGAAAGCTTATAGACAAGGCAACGTTCAGCGGCAACCTTTCGCTGATGCTTGTCTCGGTAATTGCAATGGTGGCAATGGTGCTTATAATAAACAAACTCGTATGGCAGAATGTTTATAATAAGGTAATTTCAAGATATAAGTTCGGATGATATATTGCCCAAAACGCTTCTTGAGATAGACGGCGTCTCGCTCTCCTTTCTGAGGGACAATGTCACATTCAAGGTAATAGACGACATAAGCTTCAGCGTTTACGACAACGAATTCCTTTCGATAATAGGCCCGTCTGGATGCGGCAAATCGACATTGATAAGGATGATTGCAGGATTGATAAAGCCGTCTTCAGGCAAGATATTCTACAGAGGCAATCAAATAGAGCACCCAAGCAGCAAGATATCGCTGGTATTCCAGAACTTTGCCCTCCTTCCATGGCTCACTGCACTCGATAACGTCAAGCTAGCGCTGGACAATACTTCCCTGAGCGAGTACGACAAGCAGATCAGGAGCATGGAGATGCTCGATAAGGTGAACCTCAAAGGATTCGAGCATGCATACCCTGGGGAGATGAGCGGCGGAATGAAACAGAGAGTAGGCATAGCAAGGGCGGTTGCATCGAGGCCCGAGATCCTTCTCATGGACGAGCCCTTCAGCTCCCTTGACGAGCTCACTGCATCGCAGCTCAGGGGAGAGATAATATACATGCTCAGGAACAGGAGGATTTCGGTGAAGTCAGTGATAATGGTCAGCCACAACATAGACGAGGTTGCATCGCTGTCAGACAGGGTAATAGTTATGTCCAAGCCCCCGTCAAAGATAAAGGACAGGCTCGTAATAGAAGAGAAATATCCGAGAGACATAAAGAGCAGAAAGATGGGCAGCGTAATAAGCAGGCTGTATTCTGACTTATATTGAAATTTTTCATAGGACCCCATAATATGCGACTACACTTTAGAATTCTGTAGCCACATATTCAACTACCACAGATGCAATATTGAATCTGACATCCTCTCCTATCCGAGGGATAGGAGGTTCCTCTTGCATTTCGCTTCTGCCTTTGTCCGTCCTCACATGTTGCCATCGGAGCGGATTTCGGAACCAT
>JAJYWY010000018.1 GCA_021791245.1 Microcaldota archaeon | reverse complement strand
TCTGCGGTTATGTTCCTAGCGCGTATGTTCCTTGCGGATATGTCCTTTGTGGTTATGTCCCATGCGTATATGTCTATTGCTTTTATGTTCCCTGTGTCTATGTTCCCTGCGGTTATGTTCCATGCGGATATGTCCCATGTGGACATGTCCCTAGCGGTTATGTTTCCGTTCACTGTAAGATTGTATCTTTTGCCGTTTTTGCCGAGAATCGATCCATGGACTTCCAGACTCTCGTCAAATACCGTGTCATCGTCTAATATCAGGTTTCCTTCTATTATTTTCGCCATATCGTCACTTGGTTTAATTGCACATGCTTTGTTTGTTTTTTCTACTATTTAAAATTATTTGATTCGTTTTCACTTCAGTTTTTCTGATAATTTATTCGACTCTTTGCCGCGGAGAACCTGACCACATGCATTGCATTTCTCCTGTTTTATGGATTCTTCTTGTTTTATGAACTGGCTGTTGTCTATGGCGGATATCTTGTATGTTGATCGATTATTGATAACTTTTTTTGCATATAATGTAGAACCTGGTTCTTGCTCCAGTTTCTCGCAGAGTATGAAATATGTGGCTATATTTCTTGCGGATATGTCCCCTGTGTTTATGGTCCATGCAGATATGTTTCTTGCTTTTATGTTCCATGCGTTTATGTCCTCTGCGGATATGTCCCTTGCTTTTATGTTCCATGCGTTTATGTCCCATGCGTCTATGTCCCCTACGTCTAGGTTTCCTGCAGTTATGTTCTTTGCATCTATGTTCCTTGCGGATATGTCCCATGCGGATATATTCCCTGCGTCTATGTCCCCTGCATGTATGTCCCCTGTATGTATGTCCTCTGCTTTTATGTTTCCGTTCACTGTAAGGTTGTATCTATTGCCGTCTTTGCCGAGAATCGAACCGCGGACTTCTAGTTCCTCGTCAAATACCGTGTCCTTGTCTAATATCAAGTTTCCTTCTATTATTTTCGCCATATCGTCACTTGGTTTAATTTCACATGCTTTGTTTGTTTTTTCTACTATTTAAAGTTATTTGATTCGTTTTCACTTCAGTTTTTCTGGTAATTTATCAGCTCTTTGCCGCGGAGAACCTGGCCGCATGCATTACATTTCTCCTGTTTTATGGATTCTTCTTGTTTTATGAACTGGCTGTTGTCTATGGTGGACCTATTGTATGTTGATCGATTATTGATAACTTTTCTTACGGTTAATGTAGAATCGGGTTTTTGCACTAACTTATCGCAGATTATGAAATCTGCGTTTATGCTCCATGCAGATATGTTTATTGCGTTTATATTCCTTGTGGTTATGTTCCTAGCGTTTATGTTCTTTGCATCTATGTTCCTTGCGGATATGTCCCATGCGGATATGTTCCCTGCGTCTATGTCCCATGCTGTTATGTCCTCTGCTTTTATGTTTCCGTTCACTGTAAGGTTGTATCTATTGCCGTCTTTGCCGAGAATCGATCCATGGACTTCCAGACTCTCGTCAAATACCGTGTCCTTGTCTAATATCAGGTTTCCTTCTATTATTTTCGTCATATCGTCACTTCAATGATCATTTCACTGCAAGGAACTTGCTTCCTCTCGTTGCCCTTATTCCAGGAGCTGAATGCATGACTCTCTTCGTCGAGTATGAAAATTCTCCAAGCCTGTGCCCTATCATGTCAGGTATTATATACACCTCTTTGTATTCCTTCCCGTTGTGCACTCCGAACTTCATGTCAACCCATGATGGAAGTATAACCGCTTCCCTGAGCCTTGTCTTTATGACTTTCTTGGAGTTGTCCTTCTTTACCTGCTCCGCCTGCTTAATAAGATACTTGTACTCCGGCGTAATCCTAAGCAGCGCTCTCCTCTGCCTTGACTTCACAAGTTTCGCGAAGTCGTTCATGCTGAGCGCCTGAAGCTCCTCTATGGATTTGCCCCTGAATGTGAATATCCTTGCCATTCAATCATCTATTCGAGAAAGACACGCTGTCCTTTGCATTCTTAGGCATATAAAAATATGGCGTTATTATTTCAGTGTCGAGATTACGCATCCTTGTGTCATAAATATCTATCCTGTATGAATACTCATCTGTTTTTGGAGAGGCAGGACTTTCGGAGTATGAACAGGTAATATATGATTGTATTGTTTTGCATTTAAAGTTTCCAGAATACATTGCGTCAACCCTACCAAACGTTGAAAGACGAGGATGCTTCTTATTATCTTCTTGTTCACGAACATAGACATTGCCAAAATAAGAGTCGTCAAAGCCATCATAGACTATGAAGTTTCCAATATCATAATTGGTGGGAAGTTCTACGTTCATCTTCATTGTATAAACTACCAGGTTGTTTCCGGCATTAAGCTTATCAAAGTCCACGGATGATTTACTTGTTGACTTTGAGATATTTATATCATATTTTATACCTACGCCAACTTTCACAAGATCAGGCTGCGGCAAAGAAGCGTTTGATGGCACTTTTGTACTTTGGGAAGATACAACAGCCTTTATTGCAGGCTTTTGGTTTGCCTTTGCTCCTGTATCGCGTATATATGCAACAGGTGCCAGCAATAATGCAGCACCCAGAATCACAGGCGTTGCCTTGTTCCTAAGTAACTGCATGAATGTAACGTTATTCTTGTTTCCTTCGGTGTCTTTTACGTTTTCCATAATCTTCATCTCTTCTTCCTTCCTACTCTGCTTGCAGCAAGATGCCCTACCTTCCTTCCCGGAGGCGCGTTCCTCGACACCATGCTAGAGAACCCTTTGTGGTGCTGCTTGCCTCCGAAAGGATGATCTACAGGGTTCATCTTCACTCCCCTGTATCTGGGCCACAGCTGGTTAGTGGCATGCTTAATGTAGTAGTTTTTACCTGCCTTGAGTATGGGCTGCATCTCCATTCCGCCCCCGGATACCACGCCTATCTCAGCCCTGCACTCATTGTCTATGCTTATAGACCTTTTAGATGGCAGAAGCACGGTTGTGCCTGAAGGCGAATGCGAGACAACAGTAGCAAAACTGCCTGCTGCCCTTATGTACTTGCCCCCGTCTCCAGGTATGGCTTCCAGGTTATATATGGCAAGCCCTTCAGGTATGTCGCCTATCCTTAATATATTGCCAAGGCCTACAGAAGCTTCTTTTCCTTCGAAAATCTTATCTCCTATTTTTATGCCTTCGGGCGCTATGAGCACGTTCTCTGAATTGTCCTCGTATCTCACCCTCATCAGTGGTGCAGAATGCATAGGATTGTCTACAAATTCTATTACTTCGCAGGCAGCCTTGGCGAGCTGCTGCCTGCCCTGCCTGAACATCACGTCTGCCTTGAACCTATGGGATGGCTTGGCGTAAGCATTGCTTCCTTTTCCCCTTCTCTGCATTTTTAGGTATTTTCCCACAAGATCACTTCAAACGAGCTTCAGCTTTAGCGCTATGTCGCTAGCCTTGCTCTCTTTATTGATATATATGAACGCCTTCTTTGTATTCTGGGTTGTTATATGGACGTTCACCTTCTTAACCTTTACGCCGAATTTTGATGAAAACTCTTCAGCTATCTCCTTCTTTGTAGCCCTGAAATCCACAATATAAGTTATGGCGTTGTTCTTCTCTATCATGCCTACTGCCTTTTCCGTAGCAATAGGATACATTAGTACGTTGCTCTTTTCCACTTCCTCACCTCAGCCTCATGGATTCTACTGCATTCTCCGCTTCTTTCAGCGCGCTCGCGGTCCATATGGAGAGCCTAGGAATTGCGCCTGGAGCCAGCGCTTCCGCGGATAGCTCCTTCACGCCGCATACATCTAATCCTGCTATGTTCCTTCCTGCAAGGGATATCTTTGATGCATCGTTTGCCACTATCAACGCGCCCTTCCTGTATCTCCTCCTCTGCGCATACCTCTTTCCTCCTATCTTCTTCGAATCTTTCGATTTCTCTAGATCCTCCCACACTCCGAGTTTCTTGAGCACTGCAATAAGCTCCTTTGTCTTTGCTACCTTTTCCAATGAATCGTCGACTACGATAGGCAGGCTCTCTCTCTTGATTATATGTTTCGAAGAGACAAGCTTTACATTTGCAGAGCCGGATATGGCTGATGCTATCGCTTTTCTATACTCCCTTGCATTTATGTTCTCGACAAGAATCTTTTCTATCTTGTGGGGATGCGCCCTTCTTCCCTTTGTACTCGAAGGTATCCTTCTTACGTCGCCCATTGCGCCTCCTGCAAGCTTCTGCCTTGGCCTTATAGCTATTCCCATATGCCTTCCTGTCCTGTACACTCCGTATGCACCTACATATACTGCTGTGGTATTGAGCCCTGCCATAAGGAAATGGCCTTGAGGCTGAAAGCGCCTGCTCTGCTCTGCGAGTATTGCCCTTCGCACCAGATCTTCCCTATAAACTTCATTGAATATTTTAGGAAGCTCAACTTCTCCTGATACGCTTCCATCTGTTTTGTAAACCTCGGCCTTCACATCATGCACCCTGCTTTGATTCTATTGATATATAAGTCAGTTCCGGCTTCTTTGCAGGCGCAGTTGGCCTGATGGCCTTTCTCAGCCTTATGAGTCTTTTGGACGGCCCTGCTACTGACCCTTTTACAATAAGGAAGTCGCTCTTGACTATCCCATAGTTGGGGAATCCTCCTTTAACATTGATTGATTTAACATCATCTGCCTTGCTCACCCTGAGCACCCTCTTGTTTATTTCTGTTCTGTAATTGAACCCCATATGCCCGGACATAGGCACCATATATGTTACCTTTGGCGGATGCCAAGGGCCCAGAGTTCCAACATGCCTTACCTTTCCGGTTGCCTTTCTAACCTGCCTTGCCACTCCGAACCTCTTTATAACTCCGGCCCACCCCTTTCCTTTGGATACGCTGATAGTGTCAATATAATCCCCATCCGCAAATACGTCAAAAAGCTTGACCTCCTTGCCTAGCCATTTCTCTGCGAATTCTATTTTGGACTGTATATCCTTTCCGCCCACCCCAACCTCAAATCTCAGCTTCCTCTTGTTCCCGAAGCCGAGAGGCGATGCGTCAAGATACATAAGCGCAGATACATCAACAAATTTCGACAGGTCTGATTTTATATCGGACAGCTTCTCAACTACATTCTCGGTCTTCTTTATGCCGAGAGAAATTGCAAGGTCCTTTGAATAGAATTCATTTGATGTTTCCTTGTACTCATTATCGCCCCTCTTCTTGTACAGCCTTATCCCATAAACGAATATCCTTGGAACTTCTAAAACTGTGGCTGATGTTATTATCTCGCTTCCCTTCGAAGGTGCTTCGCTGTCATCCATCATTCCTATGTGGGTCATGCCTGCTTTGAAGGCAACAAGGCCCAGGAATTTGGGCTCTTCGGAATAAGGCCATGTCCTGACTCTAGGCATTATCTTCTTCGCACGCCTATGCGGCCAGAATTCAAGGGAACCTCTTCTCATTTTTTCACTTGCTTTTTCGTTCTCGATTTTTCTTTCTCTTCCTTAACAAAACTCTTTATCTCATTTATTATCCTTATCTGCTTCAAGACGCTGTTAACCGAAGCGAGAAGGGCAGTTGCGTCATCTGCGCGCACTTCAATGCGGATATAGCCGGATTTTTCCGACACATTTACGCTGCTTCTCTTGAATTTTACGCCTTTGTCTGTCAATGAGACTATCTCTTTATAATCATTACCTATATAAATATTTATCTCTGCCCTGTATTTCCTATTTTCCATCATGCCAATCAACCTGGAATGAGTCAAAGAGCGGCCTCCATGCGCCGCGGTATCCTTCCTCGCCATCAGAATATATGGCGATGCATTCTACAACAGCTTTTTCAGGCATATCCTTGTTCAATAGCGATATAAATTCATTTATTACAGAGTTGCTGCCCTTTATGAATATCTCTATGTCGCCATTGCTAAGGTTTCTTGCAATGCCATTTATTCCGCATCTAAATGCTATGTTTTTTATGAAATTCCTGTACCCTACTCTCTGGACCCTTCCTTTGACTATTATTGTTTTCGACTCTGTCCGCTCTATATTGTACATATATGCACATTATACATTAATACACGTTATACATTACGCCTGAATTGGTTGCATTTCCGGTCCGCGTTGCTAATTTGCTGCCTTGTGCGACTTCATTCCGGGCCTGTTCTTTATGTTTCCGAACGACTTGCGTGAAAGACCCCTGTGCTTCCTCCCTGAACTCGTAAGCCCCCTAAATGATCTTCCTCTCTGTTCTATTAGGCTGGCAAAACGCCCGTCATTCAGTATAGATGTGTTGTTCCTGTCAAAGAGTATGACTTCGAAGAATTTATACGAGCCGTCCTCACCGGCATAATATGAGTTAAGCACTTCGCAGTTCATTGCCTTTCTGGATGCACGGTCTTCAGCTATGGATTGAAGAGATTTCTTATGCGTCATGAACCTTCCAGACTTGGAAGGCTTTCTTCCGCCGCCTACCTTTTTGCGCTTGGAAAGCCCTTTCGAGACTTTCACCCTGTAAAGCAATATTCCCTGCTTTGCCTTGTACCCTAGTTCTCTTGCCCTTGCAAGATTCGTAGGCCTATTTATTCTCTGCACCGGACTCTCGTCTCTCCACCTTGCAAGATTGCCCCTTAGCATTTCGCTTCTCTCCTTGTACTCATTTTGCAAATTCTGCCTTATGTATTTGTACATTCCCATTTTAACACGCTGTACAGATTAGAAAATATTCCCATATATATCCAGTGTTCTTATTATAAACCTTTCTTAATGGTGCATGAGATTGTGCATATGCAATAAGTTATGGCGAAGCCGGCTCTGCATCTATAGCATAAATCGCGCTTATTTTATCGTTATCTCGGCGAATCCTTTAAGGTAAAGGTATATAGCCACATATATTGGAATGCTTTTCTGCTTCCCGGCTTCTAATTCAAACACTTGCCCATTCATGTAAATCTCCTGCGTTATTTTTGGCACTATTTTTAATTCAATATTGTTATTGAACGCTATGCATTCGTCCATGGGCTCGAATGATGACAGGCTCTTTGTGGATACGAGGGCTTTTGATACAAGCCCGGTACTGCCGTGTATTGTATCAGGCAGCCTTATCAGATGGCTTGTCTCTATTGTCACGTTCCTGTCTATCTTGTCGCTCTGCATTATGGCTTCTGCTTCTACTATGCGCTGCCAGAACTCCTGCTTCTTCTTTATGTACACCATATCCCAGTTCCCGTTCTTTATTCCCATCTCTACAAGTGCACGCTTCTTATACAGCCTAACTGCAACTTCCCTCTCTATGCCTAGCTTCATCAGCCCTTCTATGCCATTGCCCATTGCCTTAAGGAAATTGCTGGATATCTTGCCCCCCCATCCCAGGTCAGCAGGCTTTGGGCCTAAAAGTGCTTTGCCTTTCTGGCCGCTGGTAGGGAAGAACTTCTGGAAGGACAATCCGTGCCCAGTTATATAATTGCTTATCTGCTTCCTCGCCTCCTCCCTTAATCGAAGAACGTCTTCGCTGCTGACGTGTACATGGTATCCCCTGTTTCCGCTGAAGTTAACTTTTATATCTTTGTCTGAGAAACCGAAGTCAGGAATAAGAAAATCCTCTATGAGCTTCAGCGTCTCCTCTTTAACCGCAGTAAAGCAGCTCTTGCATACCCAATCCTTTGGATGCACGGCCCTGCACGGTATATTCATGTCTGTAACATCCAAGTCGAAGACAAGCTCCGATCCTAGCCAGCCTTTATTTTCCATGGGCCTTCCTGCAGGATCATTATAGTACGCTGTTGAATAAGAGACAAAGAAAGGGGCATCTGATACTACATATTCCTTAAGCTCCTTCGTATTTTTGAATGCCATATGCCTTCTGTCTATCTTTCTGTTGAATCCGCCGAATCCGAACTCGCGCTGCTCTATCCTATCAACATAAAGATGCGATTTAGAATAGTACTCCTTTAGTAGATTCCGCAAATATTGCACTATATCTGCATTATCGTCCATTTATACCGCTGCCCTTCTAACTGTTATATTGTTCTTCGGGATTGTACATTCCTCCAAATGTTTGTTTCCCTTATGCAAAGAAGCATATTGCCTCATTATATCCACTGGATTCTTTTATTTTGAAGTCAAAAAAACAGTTTAAGATATATAGCTTGCAGTATATTTATACGTATCTATGGACGAGCTGAAGCAGGTAATCATAATCAGGAGCGACTTGGATATGGGAAAGGGAAAGCTAGCTGCGCAAGTGGCGCATGCATCCCTGATGAGTTATCTTGAGACTTGCAAGGGCCACAAGGACATAGCTGATGAATGGATAAGCGAGGGAGAGAAGAAGATAGTCCTCAAGGTGGATGGGGAAGGAGACTTGAAGAGGCTTTACGAAGGATTCAAGTATCTGAATATACCTTCAGCCCTAGTAACTGATGCAGGATTAACTGAAGTGCCCCCAGGCACAAAGACGGCGCTTGGCGTTGGGCCGTGGAATAGCAGGGAGATAGACAGGCTTACTTCAACATTGAAGCTACTTTGAAGTATTCCTCCTTACTTCTGCGAATATTTCTGTTATTTCGCTATCTTGATATTTGCACTTTTTAGCCAACATTATGGCTTCATTATCCCTTTTCATCTCGAAAAGGTACTTTATTCCTTCGGTTACGCATGGCCTGAACTGCTGTGCAAGGAATTCCGCCTTCTGCTTTGGTGCCATATTGCTGTAATGCTTGTCAAACGCATTCACTGCGGATTGAAGATCCCCAATCTGGAGAAACAAGCATACTGTATCAAGGGCCTTATTTACATATTTTATTTTATTTGCCATGGGAAATTTCCATTCTAGCAGTATAAAAAGTTTTCTCCTTTTTCGTCTACAATTGTATTTGTATATTTATAGCACTTAGGCAAAAGATTTTATCACATAAATATTTGCCTCCTCTAATAAATTCCGCATGTTTATTCTGCAATTGCCATTGATTGCAACAGATCAGGACCATTGCCCCAGAAAATCTAAGAACTGTGTACTTCTGACCATTTACGATTAAATATTCTATTCTGTAAGGCACTGACAGTCGTGAGTTGGATGTTTGGAGTTTTTGTTTTGATGTCATTTTAATCACCGGTTATTTTGGGGCCTTTCCTTTATGAGTTTTGGACGATTTTGTTTACTATACTGATTCTACTGTCTTCTAAAATCGGATTATTCCTCTTTAACTGCATGGCCTCCAAACTCGTGCCTGAGCGCTGCAAGCAGCTTCTTGCCAAACCTTTCGCGGTCCCTTGAAGAGAACCTTTCGAAAAGCGAAGATGCGATTGCTGTGAAGAGTATGCCATGCTCTATCGCAGCCTGAACCGACCATCTTCCCTCCCCGGTATCCTCTACGTAAGGGACTATCTTCTCCAGCTTCCCGTCCTTGGAAAGGGCGCTCTGCGTAAGCTTTATCAGCCTTCCTTCGATTACTGAGCCATTGTTCCATGCATTGCAAAGGCCTGCGAGGTCTATGTCTTTGTAAGGTCCGTTCTTTACAAGGTCCATGCCTTCCGCTATTGCCTCCATCATTCCGTACTCTATGGCATTGTGCACCATCTTTACGAAATGACCAGAGCCTGGGGCCCCTACATAAATGTACCCGTTTGGAACGCTGAGATATTTGAAAAGTTCTTCCATCTTCCTGAATGCGCTCTCCTCACCGCCCACCATTATTGACATGCCGTTAAGTGCGCCTGAAGGGCCGCCGCTGCACCCTGCATCTAGAAACATTATGCCTTTTTCTCTTAGCATTGCGTGCATTCTTATCGAGTCTTTGTAGAAAGAATTTGAACCGTCTATAACTATGTCTCCTTCTTCAAGAATAGACGATAGATTTCTTAACATGTCCTCTGTAGCATCTCCGGAAGGCAGCATCACCCAGATTATCCTTGGCCTTGCAAGCTGCTCCCTGAACTCTTCTATTTCCTTTACTTTTTTAGCTCCTTTTGCAACAACTTCATCGGTTACAGACTCTGTCCTGTTGTATGCATGTACCTTGTATCCATTCTTCATCATGTTCTGTGCTACGTTTTTCCCCATCTTTCCAAGCCCGATTATCCCTATATCCATCTTGACACCATTATATCGTATTCCAAGAGCCAGAATACACTGCAATAAAATAAGAAAGTTTGCTGGAAAATTTTGTGCTACGGTAAATCAAACAAATGTGCACCAATTCTTGAACATCTCAAGCTCACCGTGCACTGCTTTTGCGTAATTTGCGGCTAGCGATGATGTGATTGCGCCTGCATTGCCATTCCCGAGCTTTCTTCCGTCTATGTGCGTTATAGGCGCAATGCCAGCTGCAGTGCCTGTAAAGAATGCTTCGTCGCTCGTGTACAGTTCTTCCCTGTGCACCTCCCTCTCTTCTACGGTTATTGCCATTGTCTCTGCAAGCTTTATTACAGTGTCCCTTGTTATTCCCATTAGTATATCAGCTTCCTTTGACGGAGTCACGAGCTTTCCATTCTGCACAAGAAATATGTTTTCTGCAGCGCCTTCTGCAACAAAGCCTTCTTGCGAGAGCAGTATCGCCTCGTCATAGCCGGACGCCTTTGCTTCCATGGATGCAAGCAGAGAGTTCGCGTAGTTTCCGCTGAGCTTTGCCTCAGTAGGCAGTATTGCAGGATTTATCCTTCTCCAGCTTGATATTCCGCAGCGCAGCCCTTTTTCTTTTCCTGCGAAATATGCGCCGAATGGCACTGCTGCGATTATGGTGCTTACCTTTTTTCCTTCTACTGAAAGGCCTATGTGTGAATCGTTGTAGAATGCAAATGGCCTTATATAAAATTCCGATGATCCGTTTTTCCTTACAGTATCAATTATCGCTTTTTCAATCTGGCTCCTGTTAAGCCCGAACTTCATATTGCAGATTTTTGCCGTGTTTATGAATCTCTCGGCATGTTCCCTGAGCCTGAAGATGGAGGTGCGATTGTTATATGAGAATGATCTTATTCCTTCGAATATTCCTGTCCCGTATTGAAGGGAATGCGTAAGAACGTTTACATGAGCAGCTTCGCTCTTCATGAATCTGCCGTCAAACCATATGTACGAATCCCTCTTAGATAGGCTCTTATTCCGCGCCATGCAAACATATTTATCTTGCCGTAAAATTATTTAAGCTGATGCTAATGCTAAAGAACCTCGCACATGTCCATAGAAAAGCCAAGATTAACTGAATCGGAAAGGCGTGCCGCATAAGGTTGCATAGATTAGACAAGAAAAGGGAATTGCCACTTATTCCACAATGGCATTGACCGCATGAAGGCTTAATGCACTCAAGGCAGTAATGAATGTATTAAGAAAAATCTTCTGTAAAAGCATTGCCATGGATATATTTTTTAGGAGTTCTTTGCCAGTATCATCCTTTCCTGGGCTGCTGGCTGCTGCCTTATAAACCCCTGTGCAGGATAATTCCCGGCATAGTGGCTTACGCTCTCTTTTTTGTAATCTTTTCTGAACTTTGACATTGTTGATATGTTCCTTAGCAGAGACACTCCTTTTCTAGTAAGCGACAAGGGTTTGTGTGCTGGCTCTATCTCGGCTTTCTCTGAAAAATCCACTATATTTAGCTTTTTGAGTTTCTTGAGATTGTACCATATGCAGCTCTTTGAGAAGCCGTACTTCTCGTACAGATACTCTACGAACGATGTTGCAGTCTCTATCTCGTCGTAGCCTATCTCTGTCATAATGACCTTGTTCTTCGTATTGCTCAATAGCCTTCCAACCGAATTCCTAATATAGCTTAACACTTTTTTAGCCCGCACAAACCCACCAATATAAAATCTAATTTATGCGGACCCTAATAGGATATAGCTGTTGCTATACCTATAGAGGTATTAAAGATATTGCAGTAGCTGATGTTTCTAATGGAACTTCCCACCACTGAATCCCCGATTAGAGTTCGCATCTCCACACTTTCCAATTTAAGATTTTGCAGCATATTATTTAAATGTTTCTTTTGGTAAGGTATACGCGAAGTTCATGATACCTCAGCTAATTCTTTATTTAACGACAATATCCATAGCCTTGCTATATGCCGTATTCGATACGTTCAACAATAGGAACATACCGAACAAGCTCGCATATGCAAGCGTGATTGTTGCATTCGCAGTTACTCTAACTTATCAATTGCAGACCATAGAATATAGCATTGCAATAGCAGCATTCATAGGCGCTGCAATATACCTGCTTTACAAGGCAGGATATATAGGTGCAGGAGACGGTTTCGAGATGGCTGCGCTTTCCATGTTGATACCTATACAGCCTAACCCCATCATGGGGCCTCCGCAATTAAGCACCCCGTTCATACTCTCGGTATTCATAGCTTCCGGAGTGCTTACGATAATAGGCGTGCCTGTATATTACTTGCTTGTGCATAGGAAAGGACGAAATGCAAAGATTGATATCAATAATGTAATAAAGGCCGCCGGAGTATTTATTGCATATGCCGCCTTCTTTGCGTTCGTGTATGAATATTTCAATATAGGTATCATTGGCGCAGCAATAATACTGCTTACAGGAGCATTCTCCGCAATAACAATATTGTACAACGAGAAGATAAGCTACGCAATGGTAAACATGGTCTACCCGAGCATGCTTGAAGAAGGTGATATAATAGCAACAAACATGATGAGCAAAAGAGACATAGAATACTTCAAAAGGAAGGCAGGGAATTTCGGGAGGCTGGTAGATGAAAAACTTATAAAGAAGATCTCCAGCTTGAAGAAGAAGGTGCCTGTTTACAGGCTATCCGTACCGCTGTCGCTGCCGATCTTCTTCGGGGTAATAATAGCCCTCCTGTTCGGGAACATCTTCTTCTACATAATATAATGATTACATGATGTTGATAGGGCACAGGGGAAGCGCAAAGTACGAAAACACGCTCAAAGGATTCATAGATGCGGTAGAGAAGGGCGCGGAAGGAATAGAATTCGACGTAAGGGCATCTAAGGAAGGAGAATTGGTTGTAATACACGATAGCACTATAGGAAGAGTTTCGAAAAGTTCTGGCTTTGTTAGAGAACATACAATAAAGGAGCTTAAGAAAGTCGAAATGAAGACGTCTGATGAGAAGATACCTGCGCTTTCTGAAGTCATTTCTACGATAAAGAATCTGGGAATTATTATGTTCATAGAACTGAAGGAGAAAGGACTTGAAGAAAGAACCTTAAATCTCGTACACATGGAGCATGCTGCGGAGAATTCGGTTATAATTTCATTCGACAAAAACGTGGTGGAGAAGATAAAGAAGTTGGACCCTTCAATAAAGACTGGGTTTATACACATCTCACCATTCAATTCAATAAAAATTGCAAAAAGGATAAATGCGGATTACCTCATTTCATGCGCACGGTTCGTTTCTTCCAGCTTCGTTAAAGATGCGCATAGTAGTTATCTTAAGGTTGTGGTATGGACAGTGGATACAATTAAAGGCATGAAAAAGATGGAAAAAATGGATGTGGATGGGATAATGAGCGATATTCCAGAATTATTTAGAAGATCGTAGAAGCTTATTTCAGATGATACTTTTTCTTTACTTTATCTACTTTTGGTGCAATTACCATTCTGCAATACGGTTTCTCAGGATTCTTGTCGTAATATTTCTGGTGGTATTCCTCTGCCGTGTAGAATCCTCTCAGTTTCTGCAGCTCCGTAACTATCCCCTTCTTGTACTCTTTCTGCAAGTTTTTGATGAACGCCTCAGCTTCTTCCTTCTGCTTCTCAGTAGTATAGAGTATTATCGAACGGTACTGTGTTCCTTCGTCTGCACCCTGCTTGTCCAGAGATGTTGGATCATGCATGGTGAAGAATATATCGAGAATCGTCTCGAAATTAATCATGCCTGGATCGTATTCTACCATAAGTACTTCCGCATGCCCTGTATATCCTGTGGAGACTTCGGCATAGGTAGGGTCTGGTTCGCTTCCGCCGGCATATCCAGTTGTTGTCTTAACCACTCCGCTGAACATTCTGAATACCGCTTCGGTGCACCAGAAACAACCTCCGCCTAATACCACAATCTCAGTCTTCATGCTTACCATCCTTATCCTCTTTCTTGGGTATGAACAACATAGATATAGAATTAACGCAATGCCTAACATTCTTCTCGCTGACATCCTCTCCTATCTGAAGGATAGGAGGTTCCTTTTAGTTTGGCGTTTCTATCATTCATAGACTATCGCCTCTGGGCGTATCAGTGCTGCCCTTGAACACATCCCTGTCTGTGTTCAATTGAC
>JAJYWY010000003.1 GCA_021791245.1 Microcaldota archaeon | reverse complement strand
GTTGTTGAGAGATGAGGGTATGAGCTCCTGCACTATTCCTGTGCTGTAGCTTCCTGCAAGTCCTGCTGCAATCTGCGGCATGTACTGCTGCGGCATATTGGTGAATATCTCGTTCAGCGTGCCGGGCGGCATAGAAGAAAGCACTCCGTTCAGCGTGCCGGGCGGCAGGCTAGAAAGGATTAATCCTATGTTCCCGTAATCCTGGGATTCTGAGATTAGAAGGTCAATTGTGCCAATAGGCAGGCTTCCAAAACCTCCTTCAGATGAAGCAAGGTTTGCCATAAGAAGGCCAATCTGCTGCGAGTTGAGGGTGCTGAGCTGCTGCGGGGTAAGATCCCCTACCAGACCAGGCAGCTGCTCTGATGTTGCCACAGAGAGAAGGCTGTCCAGCGAACTGCCTGAGAGCCCAGCCATCAGCTGCTGCGTTGTGAGCTGGCCAGTGCCGAGTTCTGCTATGCTTATTATTGCGGATTGCTGCGATGGCGACATAGAGCCAAGGAGCCTTCCCTCGTACTGCGACGGTATTGCGCTAAGTATTTCTGCGGCATTCGGAGCCTGCTGGCTCTGTATTATTGTTATAAGCGTAGAAGTAGGTATCTGGCTGAATGTTCCAGGCGCCATATCCGTGACTAGGTTTGCCCACGCCTGGGGCGGCATATTCGATATGGTCTGCGGATTCATGCTGCCTACTATGGAAGCTATCTGAGGCGCTGAAAGGCCTCCGATCTGCACAGGCAACATATTGGCAAAGAGATTGCCCCATGCCTGAGCTGAGATCTGGCTTATCTGCTGCCCCTGAAGGTTGTTAGCCAGGTTCGTAATGGCTGCAGTCGATATTCCGCCAATTTGCTGCGGCGCCATTCCCATGAACATGTTTTCCCATGCAGAAGCAGGCATAGAGCTTATCTGCTGCGCATTCATGCCCGAATATATGTTGCTCAGGCTGCCAGTGGAGATGCCGTCTATCTGCGCCGGCACCAAATTCGAGAACAGATTGGATAATGCGGAAGATGAGATTCCAGATATGGTATTTCCATTCATATCACTTAACATGTTAGAAAGAGATGCGAATCCCAGGCCCCCTATCTGCTGGCCGCTCATTCCGCTTAACAGCGATGAAATCGCAGACTGGCTTGCAGTTGAAACAGAGTTAGAACCTATTATGGAATCCAGCGAATTCTCGCTTAGCTGGCCCGTAGACACTGCCTGTGAAGTGTATAATGCATCTGTCTGGCTTGGACTCAGGCAGTCAAGGCCAGAGCTCGAGGACTGTGATAATTGAGAATTCAGCTGTGCAGGGCTCTCCGCGTATATCTGCTGTGCTGTCATCGAACATAATGGTATCTGCGCTGCCTGGAATATAGGGCTCGGATGAAGGCCTGTACGGAATTGCGCGCCAATAGGAAACTGTACTGCCTCAAGCACGGAGAGCTGTAGCGCTAAAATAAGAAAAAGAAAAACTGGAACCTTTAAAATGCCGCTCCCCATAATCTCTATAAATCATTCTTGGTAATATTATATATTATTATCTTAAACCAACTTAAATTAATATTAAAATGGAGTTATGGTGGAAATAATGAATTTTGAAAACCTTAAGTGGATAGGACATGCAAGCTTCATTTTAGAAGAGAATGGAAAGAGAATATTCATAGACCCTTTCAATCTTGGGAAGGAATATGGCAAGGCAGACGCGATATTCATAACACATCCGCATTTCGATCACTTCGACATAGGGAGCATTGAAAAAATAGCTACCGACGAAACTATATTCATCGTACCATTGGAATGCAGGCCAAAGCTCCATTACAAAAACGTGCATGCAGTAAAGCCTTTTGAGGAAGGGGAAGCTGCAGGGATAAGATACAGGACTGTGCCTGCATACAACAACACACAAGGCAAGCTACAGTATCATCCGAAGGAAAGCGGATGGGTTGGCTATATCCTTGAGACCAGCAAGTTCAGCATTTACCACGCTGGAGATACAGACAGAATCGAGGAAATGAAAGGAATCGGCACTAATCTGTCACTGCTGCCTATGGGAGGCACATATGTCATGGATGCGGAAGAGGCAGCGGCAGCATCTTACGATATAGATGCAGGCAATTCTGCGCCTATCCATTACAAGCAGCTACTCGGAGAAAAAGGATCCCGCGAAGCCGAAGAGACATTTAAGAAGAAGGCGAAGAACGCGATCATACTTAAGGAAGTGCAAGAGCCTAAATATTATTTCTAGCCCAAACCGCTTTTTAATCCTCCACTTAGCGACAAGGACTGCAAACTCAAGTTTCTAGAATAAACCATATATGGATGTATTGAAAGTTTGCATTGCAAAGAGTTTGTTTATTTCAGCTCATTTGTTTTTGTTTTGCATATATCTCTTCGCTAATCGATAAAAGCACTTCAGGCGCGAGGTTAAAAACACGCTCTTCTTTGTACTTTAATGCATCTGCCATGGCAACAATCTTATTTTTGTCTTTTTTCAGGTAATACCTTGAATCTATAATCGCTTTCCGCACTGTTTTCTTCTTGTGCTGCATAAGCAGATCGAGCATCTTAATTGCCTCTGGATCAATATGCATATTTTTGGGCTTTAGATAAATAAGCGAGGAATCCACTTTAGGCATCGGCCTGAAATTGCCTTTTTTCACGTCACCCAAGCGTGTTGCGGAAAAGGACAGCGATGTTATCACGCTTAATTTCGAATAATCCCTGCCGCCCGGTTTTGCAACCATCCTGTCAACAAACTCCTTTTGCAGGCAGAGCAGGGCGTCTACTCCTTTCAGAGAAAGCCATTCTATCACTTTTCCAGATATATTATATGGAACATTTGCTATGACAATGGGGTTCTTTCCCAATTCTAACTCGTTATCCGCGACATCGAAAAAATCAGCTTTAATAAATCTTACCTTCCTTGACTTTATGGTTCTTTTCAGACGTTCGAACAAGTAAGGATCCTTCTCTACTGCGATTACAGAAGCTGCATATTTGCACAATTTTTTTGTCAGCATGCCAAATCCTGGCCCTATCTCTATCACGTGCCTGCCTATTCCATGCATTGCCTCCGATTCGGCTATAGTATCGTTCATCAGAAAATTTTGGCCCATGCTTTTTTTCGGGAAGAAGTAAATGGCCATGTGCGCATCCATAATAGCAGCATATTTTTATAGCAGCTTAGCATAATAACTTTTGGGATTATGGATCATAAAGCGCAGACTGCAATAGAATTCATGACCGTCTACGGATTTGTATTCGTCATAATAGGCATCATCATAGTTGCTATAATATTTTACTTTAATGTTCCTAAAAATGAGATCCAGCCAAGCTGCACCTCATTCGGAGGAATGAACTGCCAAAATGTAGAAGTGTATGCAAATGCCACGGCCACAACAATCAGCGTATTGCTTTCCAATTCGCAGGATGCTCCTATTAACATAACCGGCTTCTCTGCAGGGATAGGTACAGGGTCTTCCCTCACTACCGGTTCATGCGACAGGGATTTGCTTTATCCGGGGCAGGCGGCAATATGCACATCAGAGCTAAACGTAGTTATAAACGACTATATTCTAGCAAGAGGCGTGTATTCGATAAAGGCGCAGCTGTGCAGCGCAGGCGTAAATATGCTGCCCCATTGCACTTCATCAAACGAGAACGCAACTTTTACTGGTTCTTTCTTTGCAACATCTACTCCTTCGCAATCATTGCTTCCAGAAGTGTATTGCGTTGGCGGATCTTCTTCCGGACTCTCGGACAGCGTATATTATTCGTATATTTCGCAATCAGGGATAACCTCATGGAAGTCAACAACCCCATATCCGATAAATGATTTAGCAATGCCATGCGTTGTTTCCGAAGGATACATTTATTGCTCAGGAGGCAATAACGGCCAGGGCAGCCCATATACATATTCTAACACGGTATATTACGCAAGCATATCGCATTCAGGGCTCGGCGCATGGGAATATACAGCCAATTATCCGCTGGAAGACGGTTATCAATCATGCACTACGCAGAATGGCTATTTCTTCTGTGTTGCAGGGCAAAGATATGGAATATTTGCCAACGCCGCATATTATGCGCCTATTTCAAGCTCCGGGGCTGTGCAATGGTCGTTTGCCGGAAATTATCCAAAAGCAGCAGCCAGCGAGGCTTGCGCTAATTACGGCGGATACATATACTGCATTGGAGGAAATTCAGGAGTGCCTGGCATAAATTCCGTATATTATGCGTCTTTGTCAAGCGGCGGCATAGGTGCGTGGATTGCTGCAAACGCATATCCTGTGCCAATTGGGGAAAACAACAATCCTTGCGCTGCCTCCAATGGAAACATATACTGCATAGGCGGGAACAATTACATAGGCTCAGGTTCAACTACCTATGATTATGCATATTATGCGCCAATCTCAGGGGGCAACATAGGCCAGTGGCAGGCTACAAACAGCTATCCAATAACGGTTTGGGGGAATAGTTGTGTAAGCGCGTACAATAACATATACTGCATAGGCGGAAACGATGGAAGCGGAAACGTCAATTCTGTATACTATTCTCCAATACTAAGTTCAGGCGCACTCGAAACATGGCAGCCAACAAGCAATATGCCGGTTGCGAATGGCTACCCAAGCTGCGTAGTTTCGTATTCTGCATAAAGCGCCTATAATGCCATCTCCTTAGGTATTGAAGCTATATCCTTGAAATTTGCCAATTGCATTCCTGCCTCATCGTCGGAATTGAATATCTCTATTCTGACTTTTTGCAAATCCGCTTTGTCAAGCACGTCCTGGAAATCCTTTACATTCAATACCCTGTCGTTTACAAGTATTATTCCTGCAGAATAGTCCGCCAGCGAATGCGCAACATCTGCTATTCCGTAATGTGATTTATTAATGTTTAAGCCTTGAAGAAACACGTTAAGCAGATTGAATTCCTCCTTTATGTGCTCCTGCTCCATTAGCTTTGCAACAGCTTCGCTCTGCACAGCTTCCCTAACTCCGGACCTTTCCGCATTGCTAACGGCCGCATATACAATCCTTTTTCCCAGGTTTATTCCATTCTGCTCCAAGTACCTCTTGAAATTGTCCTTTTCGAATCCCGGTCCTGCTATAACCAGTATGTCGCCTTCCATGCCCTTAGAGTATTTTGCTATATCCGAAAAATATAGTACCTTCTGCTTTGCAAAATCGCTTTCTTTCATCCTTTTGCTCAGATGGCTGTATATCTCGGCAATTATGTCTATCCCGTATCCGCGCAGATATGCAAGGGTGGCTTTTTCATCGTCTAATGCAATGACGCTGAGCTTAGGCCTGTGCGTCTCCTGAACAGCTTGCTTCACTCTTCTTATTATATAATTCTTCCATTCTGCCTTCTGTATCTCTATCGTGTCTCCCTGCGCAACGTTAATCGTATGGTAGCTGCCAAGCCGGATAAATTCTTCAGGTCTTCCAGAAAGTATCTTGCCCGTGAGCCTAAGGCGCATTGCGCTCTTGTCCAGCTCTATTTCATCTAAGAGTATCTTGATTACCACTTCCTTCTGCTCTCCTTCATCTCCCTCGCTAGGTCTGAATCTCCTGAATGTGGCAGCCTCTACACTGTCGCCTTTTGCAAGCACCCTTTCCAGCAGGTAGAGGTCGTCGAACGAATCTGGCCTAAGCTTAAGCGTATTCTCGGCATCGTTGAATTTGAAAATCTTCATCAAGATAATATTTTTCGAAAAGGATAATAAATGGTAATAGCAATTGTATCCGTATGTATACTACGTGGTTCATATTGATTGCAATTAATGCGTCATCAGGCATGCAGCATCTTTCATCAGCAACAATCCCTTTCATGAACTTTATAAATTCATACGGCATTCTTGCCATATTCATACTCATGGTTGCAGAGGCCGCATCGGGTCCTATCCCAAGCGAGGTTGTTCTGCCTTTTGCAGGATACCTTGCAGAGAAAGGTGCGTTTGGAGCTTATGGCACCTACCTTTTGCTGCCTGCCGTGCTCCTTGCAAATTTCATCGGGATGGCCATAGACTATTACATCGCATATTTCTTTGGAAAGGATGTGGTGTATAAGCATCTTAACATGCTAAGAATAAAGAAAAGCACTCTGGATAATTTCGACGCGTGGTTTGCAAAAAACGGGCCTTTTGCCGTGTTTATTTCAAGGCTTATTCCTGTGGTAAGGGGCCTGATAAATTTTCCTGCGGGTTTCGCGCTTATGGACCAGAAAAAGTTCTTCCTTTATTCAATGATCGGTTCGGTAATCTGGGACGTTGTGCTTATAGCATTCGGATATTATGCGCTCACCACGTCGAATGCCGGGATTACTATAGCGGGAATCGGAATATTCATAATACTATTATACATAATATACAGGATAGCAGCAAAAAAGATTAACAATTAGATATTGGTGTCTTTCTGGATTTTGAAGAAATAGAGGAAAAATGGCAGCGCGAATGGGAAAAGGCCAAAATATTTGAGAGCATGCCCAGCGGCAAAAAAGAGCTTTTGGTAACTGCCGCAATTCCATATGTAAATGCGCCGCAGCATATAGGCCACCTCAGGACTTTTGGAACTGCGGACGTTTTTGGCAGATACAAAAGAATGCAGGGGTATAACGTTTTATTCCCGATGGGATTTCATGGAACAGGCACGCCGATATTGGCATTTGCAAAAAGAGTCAAGGAGAAGGACATGGACCTTCTTGAGGAATTCAAGATGTTCGATATACCAGAAGACGAGATAGCAAAGTTCATAGATCCGGAATACATAGTGGAATATTTTGCAAATGAGACGGCAAAAGGGATGAAGAGGATAGGGTTTGGAATAGACTGGAGGAGATCTTTTGTTACTTTGGATCCAATATTCGCAAAGTTTGTGGAATGGCAATTTATCCAATTAGAAAAAAACGGACTTCTTGTAAAGGATAGGCATCCTCTTGGATGGTGCACTAACGACAACAATGCAGTGGGCATGCACGATACGAAGCATGACGTAGAGCCAGAAATAGAGAAGGAAACCGCAATAAAATTCAAGGTGGAAGGAGAAGAAGCATTCGTCGCATGCGCAACATACAGGCCGGAAACTATATATGGGGTAACAAACGTATTCGTCTGCGAAACCGCGAAGTATTCCCTTTGCGACGTATTTGGAGAAAGCATCTACATTGAAGAGAAGGCTGCACAGAAGCTTTTGCACCAATTTGAGATAAAAATAAATAAAACAATTGAAGGAAAAGAGCTTATAGGCAAAAAAGTCGTGAATCCAATTACCAGTGAATCTATCCCAATACTTCCGGGATTTTTTGTTAAGGAAGGAGTAGGCACTGGCATAGTTATGAGCGTTCCAGCGCATGCACCCTTCGACTATGCTGCGATAGAGAGGCTCAGACAAAGCGGCTATGATGTAAGCGGCATAAAGCCTAAGAAGATAATAGATGTTGATATAGGAAGATCAATAAGCGATGTTGCGGTAGGAGAGGCAAAACCTGAACATAAGGAGATACCTGCACTGGCGTATCTTGAGATTCTGCACACCAACGTTAATGCCATAAACGATATGCTTGAATTCGCAACAAAGATACAGTATAGAGAAGAATCCCACTGGGGAAAGATGATAGTTTCAGGATTCGAAGGAATGGGGGAGCCGGAAGCAAGGGAGAAGATAAAGAATATGCTGCTTAGCAAAGACAACGCATTTGAGATATATATACTTTCAAATGCGCCGGTCTTCTGCAGATGCGGACACGAAGTTATAGTAAAGGTTATTGACGACCAGTGGTTCCTGAATTATGGAGATGCAAAATGGAAAGTTCTTGCAAAAGAAGCGCTTAATAATGCAAAAATATACCCTGAAAAGCTCAGGCAGGCATTCAGTGGCATAATAGACTGGTTAAACCTAAGGGCAGTGGCAAGGTCACAGGGTCTTGGCACAAAGTTCCCGTTAAATAAAAATCTAATAATAGAGTCATTGTCCGATTCCACAATGTACATGCCATTCTATACGCTTCTCCCATACATAAGGGGAATAGAGCCCGAGAAGCTGAAGCCGGAATTTTTCGATTTTGTCCTGCTCGGAAAGGGTGGAGCAGAAGAAACGTCAAAGCAGACGGGGATAGACTACGATATAGTGCAGAAGTGCAGGGAATCGTTTACATACTGGTATGCAGAAACTTCAAGGCATTCATATTCTGATCTTATCGCAAACCACCTTACAATGTACCTATTCAACCATTCAATAATCCTTGACAGGAAATATTGGCCGAAGCAGATAGTAGTAAATGGCGGGGTTTTAAGCGAAGGCGAGAAAATGAGCAAAAGTCTTGGCAATACTGTGCCATTGATGAAGGCAATAAAAATGTATGGCGCGGACCCGCTTAGGATAAGCGTGATAGCAGGGGCTGACCTGAACAGCGATTTTGAGTTCAGCGTGGAAGCTATAAACGGAATAAAGGAAAGACTGGAGTTTCTGAACAGCATACTCGATAAGCTCCACGATTATGAACCCAGCGAACTGAAAAGCGCGGATTACCTAATGTATTCCAGGCTTAACAAGAAGATAAAGAACGCTACTGAGGCAATGGAAGGCATGGAGCTAAGGGATGCAATGACAAACGTATTGTACAATTCGGTAATAGAACTCAAGGATTATTTCAGCATGGGAGGCAACAACGAGATAACCCTAAGAGAGTTCCTGCAAGATATTGTGCTCATGCTGCAGCCTGTTGCGCCCCACGTTTCAGAGGAAATGTGGCATAATCTTGGCAACAATACTTTTGCATCGCTTGAGAAATGGCCTTCTGCGAACGAAGGAATGATAAACGACAAGCTCGAGAAGCAATACGAAAACCTGGGAAAGAATATAGAAGATATAAAAAGCCTAATATCGCTTATGGGAAGAAAAGGCTCGAAGCCGAAAGGGATAAAGCTCATAGTAGCAAGCGAATGGAAGCGCGAGGTGCTGAACAATCTCGCTGAGACAAAAACTCCTTCAAAGGCAATAGATAAAATCGGTTCCAATCCGGAAATTAACAAGGAGGAAGCGGCCAAACTCGTTGAAAAATTCGCCAAGAACATGGGTTCATTGAAAAAAATCGATGCCAGTGAAGACGAGGAATTCGCTTTCCTGAAAGAACATTCGGAATACATATCAAAAGCGGTAAATATCGAAGTTACGGTAGAGAAGGAATCGGAATCTAAATCTCCTAGGGCTGAAAGGGCGCTGCCGATGAAGCCGAGCATAGAGATGCTATAATATTTCCTAAGGAATTATACGTCTATGGCAATCTCTTCATTTCCCACAATGGTAATCGCCTTCTGCGCTTTTCCTTTTTCGTTTGTAATTAATAGTCTGTATTTTCTCCCAGGAATTATGTTCCTTACGCTAATGCAACTTCCAACGTCTTTACTCTTGAATATCACCTCTCCCAGATAGGTTATCTTTGCATGAATCTGGCCAATTTCCTTTTTTGCATTTATTTTAACCTGCATCACTATCGTGCTGTTTTCATATCCGTCTTCCGCATCATAATTTGCAGTCGGTGCAGTATAATTGCGAGTTTTAAGGAAAGTAGGCCCAATTACTCTCGCCATGCCGTTTATCTTTTCCACGTACGTTAAGACGCAGACCCTATTCTCCAAAGATTTCAATCTTGAGAAGATTCTTTCGTCGTCTCTGTAAAAGCCAAGATCCATAAGCGCATAATTTACTATATCCGCAGACTGCCTGAAATATATCTTGTTCTGGCAGAGCCTCCTTATATTCTGGTCTATATCCATTATGTTGTGCGTTATGAGCATCAGCCCTATGCCTTTTTTCCTGAAATCCTGTATCTTCTGCTTCAAATCCGCAGTCGGCGCAGATTGATACATTTTGCTATCCTGCTTGAATATAAGTTGAGCTTCCTCAAGGCAAAGCAGCAGCCTGAGTTCAGAGTCCCCATTGTTGTTGAATGTTTCTGTGAAACTGTATATTTGATTCAATATCAGCGAATAAAAGAACGGCTTCATCTCGTTGCTTACGCAAGAAAGATCAAATACAGATCCTTCCATAAGTTCGGCAAAATCAATGCCCTCCCTGCACGAAAATTCCGGTCTAAAGAGCAGCAATCTCAGGTTTTCCAAACCTGCCCTTATATTTTCTCCATGTTTTGTGTATTTTACCCCCACGTTTGTTCTCTTTCCATGTTGCTCTATGACCGCCTCCTCTATCTCCTCGTATACCTCTAGCGGGTCAGGATCCCTGGCATCTTCATACACTCTTCTAAATGCTGCGAGCAGGCACTTTTCCAGCGAGTCCTTGTAAGGGCCAACGTTTGAAGCTGCGGCAAGCAGCATTGCAAGGTTTTCATAGAACTTCTCTATATTGAGGCGTGAGCAGCATCTGAAAAAATTTATCTTCTTATTTGATGCATACGGCTTTATTATACTAAGCCCAAAATGGCGGCCTATGCCATTCCATTCTTCGGTTGGCGAGATTACAATCACCTTTGTTCTGCCATCCGGCTTTTCCAGCAGCTGTCTGCAAACGAGCATTGACAACGCAGTCTTGCCGCATCCTGGGAGCCCGCTTATTATGGTGCCTAAATTTAGTGCGCTTTCATCCATGTGTGCTTCATAGTTTTGCTCTGCAACCCCTCCTTCCATAAATCCTCCAAGGCTAATTCCTCCAGTATTGCTGGGGCGCTGAGTATCGACTATCTCCTTGTTCTCTATCATTGGCGAGAATGATACCAATCCCGCGCATACGCCGTATGAAATCGGAATAGAATTCTTATCCTCCAGGGTTCCGAGAATTTTTACAATATCATTCTCCATGGTTTTTATCGTGTCTACCAATACGACTTTTGACTTCAGGTAAGCGGAAAATTCCTGGTTATCCTCGGCTATTATAAATGCTTTATAACCGGAGTAATTTGAGAGTATTATGTCTTCTATGTTGCCGAGCAGGGATTCATTTAGCCTCTTCTCCTCGGATTCGTAATATAAATCGGAATGTACGGATTCTGTAAGGGAATACGCTACAGTCTTCTCATTTTTAGTCTTTGTCTGCCTAATGTCTTTTGTGCTGAGGTTTTTCTGCAGCCTGTCTTTTAGCGCGTCTACATTTTCCTTTTTTATCGGAAGGAAAGAGACGCAGAAATTCATTTCCGCATTTTTAAAAATTTTATAGGCATCTGAAAATAGTTGCGGTTTTGCTTCACGCTTATCTGCATGTGATTCTGGCATCGTATAAAAAACAAAAATTGAAGGATTCCCGAATTCTTCTATGGAAGAAGCGTTATCCATGGAAATTCCCGGCATTGCGGAGCACAAACGCGCTTTTTGTACGTCATCCATTACAAGATATGTCCCGCCATTTTTTATGTCGTGATAAATCGCAAAAGAATTGCCAAGGAAGCTCTCAACGAAAAATTTTGCATCTAACGGCGCAGGTATTGAAGTAATCTTAAACAATGTTGCGTTGTTCATCTTAACCACCACAAGATCGATACCATAGAGAACAAAAGATTCGCCATGGACAGGTACGCAACGCTATCCGAAGTATTTATCATCGATGCGTTTGTCATTTTTGAAAGATAAATAAGCAGTGTAAGCGATGCCAATAAGATCGCAATGCCCAGCAATGCATTTCCTGTTATAAGCAGGAACGCGTTGGCCAGCGCGCTTGAGACCGAAAGCGAAGCTATTGTGTTCACGCCCGACACGGAAAAACACCTATTAAATTTATAGAATTCTTGGATTTGCATTCAACCACGAGTAAAAGAGCGCGGACGAGAAAAAAAGCAATGCACCTATTCTTACAGCTGCGCCTATCCGTTTATTGCCATCGCCTTTTGACCTCAGCCTGCCGATTATCAATAGCGAAAATCCTGTACTCGTGTACGCGGAGCTAATAACAGCAACTTCAAATGCAAACATCGATATAAAGTTCACCCGATCACCACGGGATCTAGCTTATACTGTGCTAGAAAGAGCAGAACTGTCCCAGATTCACTGCAGAACCTGTACAGAAGGCCGTCAAACATCGTGTCCTTGTACATCAACGGCCTGAGATATTCAAAATCTGGGCTGCACCTGCCTATCATCGACGTGAACTCTGACGGAGTGCATATTCCCAAGCGCTCAAATCCCTCCCTTTTCTGCTGTGCCTCATTGCCAATGCATTTTATGCCATTGCATATCAATAAATCCCGGGTAACCGAAAGCCGCATGTCTGGTTTGGGATTTTGGTCTGTACAATCTTTAATATGCGCTCCATGCCAATCATTATTGCAGACAAGCTGCACATGCTTCTTTAATGGATTGAATCTGCCAAGAATGTACATTAATGCAATTCCTGCGGCTATGGGTATGAAGCTATATGCATAATCAAGAACCTGCGAACTCATTTTTTCACCTTTGGAGAAAGGGCTTGCCTTGCCGCGATGCGCCGCAATTAGTTTTTGCCTCGGTGTGCGCCTTTACGTCATTTGCGCTTAATCCATACTTCAAGCATATTTCTTCGATTGAAAATGGCCCATAACTGCATTCAATATCGACTATTTTCTCTACCAAATCATCGAATTTCTTATTTGAATGTGAAAGCATTTCAGTTTTCGAGGAAATTTCAGACATTAACCCCAGTATCCTCTTGGATAGTATGATCTCGGTTCCTTTAATACTCGTTTCTTCATCTAATTGCATCCTTCGCGCCTTTTCAGCGTAATATTCTACATTGTGCCTGGCAAGCGTAGAAACCATATAAGGAAGCATATTTCTGGCTTCTATATGGTAAAAACCGTCGAGTATCATGACAATGCTTACAAGCCTTAAAACAGCGTCCTTCTCATAACGGACAGGAGTAATATTGGCGCGTATATTCATGATTATCGAGTTCTTTGACAGAATAATGCAAAATTCGGCATTGTCATTATTTTCCAAAAATGAATACGTGAGGCTAGTCCCTTCTCTAATCAATTCCATATTAGGGTAATTGGAAAGCCTTTTCTTTACTATTGAAAGCGGCACAAGCAGCTTACATTGCAGAGGCATTCTCATTATCAAATATTTTTGCATTGTCTTTTGTTTCATAGCAATCTGCCTGCAGCAATAGCGAATGTGTCTGCTATATCATCGTCTGCCATTCCGAGCGACCTTAATCCATAGAGTACCTTTCTCTTGTCAACATCAACCAGAATCAGTTCGGATACAAGCACGTCTAGGGCAATAGGCCTGTTCTCAACGATTTCATTTATCTTTTCCATCCTATCTCTTGCTATGCCAAGGGATTTCAAGAACCCCAGGAATTTCTCTTCTTCTATTTCCATGTCCATGCGATCCCTCAAAATTATCCTTAAAACCTCTTTTGCATTCACCTGTTCAAACCTGCTTATGAAGACGCACGATTTCCTCCTAGACTTATATGACCTTAGGAGCATGCATCTCCCAACCTCAAGATTTTTCAAGTTGTCAATCTGCACTCTGCTTAAGCCATAACTGCTGGCCAGCAATGATAGAGATACATCATCCGTCAGTTTGAAGATAAGGAGGCTGCCTATGTTCTCCAGCATCTCGCGATCTAAGTCGAGCAGGCTCTGCGACGATATTATCACTCCTATCCCGTACTTCCTGCCTTCTCTGATCAGCGTCTCAAATTGCTTGTTCTTTCCAAGTATTTTCCAAGCCTCGTCAAAAATTACAAAAGACTTTATATTGGAATCAGGCTCAAGCATTCTCATCTGCCTTATTACCTCGCATAGAATCTCTTCCGCACGCAGTATTCTCTTCTCCTCGTCCCTGATCTTGAATAATCCGAAATACGAAGTGCTCCTGGAAACATCTATATTTCCGGCGTCCTCAGCCATGCCCTTGAATTCGCCAGTCAAGTCTATTATTATAGCGCCATAGCCAAGAACTGCGGACATTCTTGTTATTATGTTTCTTAAGGCAAAGCTCTTTCCGCTTCCAGTTATCCCTGCTATGAACATATGCGGATTTATTGTTGCACTCTGGTCCATGAAAACCGGTATATACTGCCGCATAGACTTTCCGGCATATATTCCGTTTTCGCTTGTGTATATGCTTTCCTGCAAGTCATCAGGCGCATATATCTCCAGAAGGCTAGAAGCTTCATTAGAGTTTATTCTATTCCACATCTCATAGTAATTCAAGCAAATCCTCCCCTTTCAATATAATGTAGTCGAAGTTGAATGAAGAAGCGAAAAGCGTGCAAAGCTCCTGCAGGTTTTTGTAAGGCAGCATTTGCGCCTCTTCGCTGCTTTTGCATACGGATGCGCATTTCAGCAGCAGCATGGCCGACATGGGCGTATTTCCGCATGTTATGCTTTGTATCTCGCTCTCTACAATGCCTATCTCGCGCTTTAGCCTGTTCGCCTTGTCATAGTCTTTTGCCCCGATTTTTGAAAGCTCTATCTCCTTTATCCTCCTTCTCGTCTCTAAGCCATTGAGAAGCTTCTTTAGGTCTATTCTCTCCAGCCTTACACTGAATTCAAACTGTATCCGTATCTTTTCTATGGCCTCCGTTATTATTCTGCTCCCTGCGTTTACTCCAGTAGTAACTTTCAATGACGCTATGGATATTCCATAATACGAAGTTCCTATCTTCTTTACCGCAGAAAATCCCCTTTTTCCAAGCGAATATCCAGAAGAGACCTCTAATATCTTCATTTTGTTTGTAAGGAAAGAATTGAATATATGCCCGTATCTAAGCACAAACACAGACGCAAATAATAAAAACGCGGAAAGCGCCAAAAGCAGGATGCTTGAATATACTGCCGAGAGAATAATGAGTAGGGCAAAGCCAGCATACACTGCATACGAATAGGCGTAATTGGTCAACTTATAATGATTATACCCTTCCATCCGATCACGTGAAGATTCTGAGCTTGCCGAAAGATGCCTCAGCTCCGAGTATCCCTGAAAGTTCCTTTATTGATATCCCTGTTAGAACTATGCTGAATACCGGAAGTATGAATATCTGCACTATAAGCCCAGAGAGGAGGAAGAGCAGCGATTGCATAATATTGGCCAGGGAATTCAACAATGACGAAGCTGCTCCAGAGATGTCTGCTACATTGAATGATGTGGAATTAACGCTTGACGGAATTGAACCCAGATATTGGGAATTCAGGGATTGAGCCTGAACTTCTATTTGCTGGAATGAATTCTGGCTATATTGGGAATAATAGGATTGCATTAGAGTCGCGTCAATAAGATAAGACAGCGGGAAGACCACGTAAAGGGCTATCGCAACTGCCATTATGAAACCTCCAAGCTTCCTAGTCGGGAAAAACGTTCTTAGAATTATGCCCAATGGCAGAAGCACTGATATTGCAGTTATTGCCACAAAGGAAAGTATTGAAGCCTGCACATATATGCCTATGAGCGAGGCTGAAAGTATCTCGATTATGTATTGCACCTGATGAAGAAAAGGCATTATCATGCTGCTTGGAGAAAACGATACAACAATCAGGTTTATCGTTGTGCCGGATATGATGCCTAGAAAGATTGCAAGCGCAGAAAAACTTGCGAGCATGGAACCCGTAATCTCAGAAAGCGATGGATAGCTTATGCTGTTGAACTTATACTGCGCCGTACCAACGAGATAGTTGTATGCGAAGCAGATCCCGGAATTCTGTGCCATAAACCCAGGACATGAATACGAGGCGTTATTTGAGGATACCGCATAATTTACAATATCGGATATGATGCCGTTCGGAAGGAACAATAAGATCAGCGAACCAAGAATAACCCCATTGACGATACTCTGATATATTTCCTGTTTCCCAAAATCCTTGAACTTCTTATCGTCAAGCGCGTATCCAACCCCAAGTATTATGCCGCCTATGAGAAGCATTATGCTTATTACGGTAATACCTATACCAAACCCATATTTTCCGAAAGGCATAACTTCCATAGTGCTACCTATTAAGTTGCGTTTATAGTCAGGTTTGAGAGTAGATGTGCGGAAGCGAATGCAAACGAATTCGAAGTCACGGAAAGCACAGCGACTATTATGGCGCCTATTATTATGTTTATTGAAGTGGTATGGAATTGCGCTTTCTTCTCCGGAGTTAAAAGCTGGCCTATTGAATACATTATGCCCGCAACTATGAATAGCACTCCGCTGATTATTGGGCCTATTTGGGATAGCAGCGTCTGAATGCTGCTTAAGGAATCTACAAGGCTGTTAAACAAGAAGTAATTGCTATGTGCGAATAGCATGCCAAAAAGACCGTTCGTCATAACCGGAAGCAGCATAAAGGCTACAGGCAATGCAAATCCGGATTTTTGCAGGTTTTTATATATACTCATAGTCTCACTTATTTACTAAAGTATATAATTTATACCCTATTAAATATTTAAATATTTCGATACATAAACTAAAAGGCGGCTTTGTCGGTTTAAAGGCATTATTCCGACAAACTTAGACCCAAAAGTCATAAATACGACAGTTTTTGATTATTCCGACAAAGCGGTCTGACTTATACGGCGAATGGCTGGTGTTTGCGGCAGCTGGTATATAAAGGCCAATTCCCTATTCCTCACCATCTCTGCGAAAGATATTTATTTATGATTATATGTAGTAGATATCGCTACATGTAGAGCGAAGGTGCGAAAAATGGTAAAATATATAGTTGCGGAGCAGCTGCTAGGGAAGGAAGTCATAACAAGCGATGGATTCTATCTTGGAAAGTTCGTTGATGCTGAGATAAACGAGATGACAGGAAAGATAGATAGAGTTCTCGTAGAGCCAAGCGGGGATAGCGGGCTTGTAAGCAAGCTTGACCTGAAAGACGGCATGCTTCAGATACCGTACAATGCAATATTGGCGGTTAATGACTTTATAATAGCAGATAGGAAATCCCTGGCATGATGGTGTTCTGATTATCATCGCTGGCTGTGACGAGGCTGGTCGTGGTGCAGTCATTGGGCCACTCGTTGTCAGCGTAGTCGCAATTAAGGAAAACCGGGAACGCAAGCTCTCTGAGATAGGGGTAAGGGACTCCAAACTATTGTCAAGGAAGAAGATGTTCTATTTCTATGATGAGATAATGTCCCTAGCCGAAGAGGTCAAGGTATACAAAATAAGCGCAACAGAGATCAACAACGCCATGATGGGCGGCGTCTCCCTTAACGAGCTTGAGGCGGTGCACTTTGCACGGCTGATAGACGAGCTTGCCTGCGATGTAAAGAAGATATACGTTGATTCCCCTGACGTGGTGCAGTCGAAGTTCGGGAGCAGAATAAGCATAATCTCAAGTAAGCAGCTTTCGGTGATGGAAGGGAAGCGCAAGAAGGCTCCTGCGGGTGCCATAAAGATAATCTCAGAACACAAGGCGGATTCAAAGTATCCTGTGGCATCAGCTGCAAGCGTTATAGCAAAAGTGACAAGGGAAAGGGAAGTTGACAGGATAAAAGAAGTTATCGGGGATGATTTCGGATCAGGATATCCGTCAGACGAGCAGACTGTAGAGTACATAAGAAGGAATCTGGGAAGCAACGCGCTGAAGCAGTTCCTCAGGGAAAGATGGCAGACGGTTTCAGATATAAGGCAGAGGCACATGCCTGAGTTCCTTGATAAAGATTGATATACTTAAATATCAAATCCAATGTTTTCGGGTTTTTATAACCATACCATAATTATACTACGTGTTGTTTAAGCGACCACGCTTATCCACTATATGTTGTGTTTTTATGAATTGCCCTTTTTGTTCTTCGGAAAGCATCCAAGTCATAGATTCAAGGGATGTTGACAGCGAGAGCATAAGGAGAAGGCGCCAGTGCGTGAAATGCAAAAAGAGATTCACCACATACGAAAGGATAGGCAGCTCTAACATAACAGTGATAAAGAAAGACAAAAAAAGGGAACTTTTCGACAGGAGCAAGCTTATCATAGGTCTTGCGAAAGCCTGCGAAAAGAGACCGGTAGGAAGAGAGGAAATAGAGCGCATAGCTGACAAGGTCGAGCTTAGGATAAAGGCGGAAGGAGACAATGAGGTATCAAGCAAAATAATAGGCAATATGGCTATGAAAGAGCTGCTGAAGCTCGACCCTGTGGCATATATAAGGTTTGCCAGCGTATACAACGATTTCGGATCTCCGGAAGAGTTCATAAAGGCATTGTCCCTCTTCAAGGGCAGGGATGGAAAGAAGAAAGCCGGAGGAAATAAAAAGAAATGATGTTTGCGGTGACTATATGAAAGATGAAGTTGTGGAGATACCTAAGGAAACATTGGATTTTTTTGGCGGAGACGAGCTGAGGGCTAGAGTGTTCTATGAGAAGTACACGCTCAGGGATGTACATGGGAACAAGCTTGAAAAGACCCCGGACGAGATGTGGAGAAGGATTTCAAGAGAAATAGCGGGAGTAGAACAGAACGAAGCCAAGAAGAAGGAATGGGCTGAAAAATTCTATTCTGTATTAGAAGGATTCAAGTTCATACCTGGAGGCAGGATAATGTTCGGCGCAGGGCAGCCGAAGAGGAAGGTAACTTTGCTCAATTGCTATGTGATACCAATAAAGGAGGATTCTATAGAGGGCATCTTCCAGTGGTGCAAGGAAGCGGCGAAGACATACAGCTACAGCGGAGGAGTCGGCGGAGACATATCGATACTTAGGCCAAGAATGGCTCCTGTCCACAACTCATCAATGTATTCTACCGGGGCTGTTTCTTTCATGGAGATAATGAGCCAAACAACAGGGATAATAGGCCAGGCGGGCAGAAGAGGGGCGCTGATGATAACCATAAGTGTTGACCATCCAGATATTTTCGAATTCATAAAGGTAAAGAGAAACCTGAAGAGCGTAAGGTTCGCGAACATAAGCGTGAAAGTGACAGATGAATTCATGAAAGCGGTGGAAGACGATAAGGACTTCACACTAAGGTACGAGAGCCCGGATGCTGGCAAGATAGAACGTACAGTCAAAGCCAGGGAACTGTGGAAGGAGCTCGTTACTTCTGCAAGGGACTGGGCAGAGCCTGGGATAATGTTTTGGGACAACATAAGGAAATATTCGCCTAGCGAGTACAATGGGATGAATGTTCTGACTACTAATCCATGCTCTGAACAGCCGCTCGACCCTTATAACGCCTGCGACCTTGGCCATGTCAACCTAAAGAAGTTCGTAAATAACCCATTTTCAGAAAAAGCCGAGGTAAATTGGAAAGACCTTGAGACTACAATTAGGTATGGGGCGCGATTCCTTGATAACGTGCTTACATATAACATGGAAAAGCATCCGCTAAAAGAGCAAACCGAGGCAAGCAGGAACAGCAGAAGGATAGGCCTTGGCTTCACTGCCCTTGGAGATATGCTTGTCATGTTGGGCATAAAATATGACAGCGAAGAGGCGCTCAAGTTCGTAGACCAGTTTATGGATAGGATGAAAACCTGGGCATATGACGAAAGTACGAATATATCAGAGGAAAAAGGGCAATTTCCGCTCTTTGACTCCGAGAAGCACCTGTCCATGCCTTTCATAAAGAATCTTAGCGATGACCTAAAGGCAAAGATAAAGAAGAATGGGCTTAGGAACGTGGCAATACTAACAATAGCCCCTGTGGGCAGCGGCTCCGTGCTGGCAGGCACGTCAAGCGGGATTGAGCCCATATTCGCTTTCAGCTATACCAGAAGATCGGAATCGCTCTCTAAAGAGTTCTTCAAGATATACCATCCTACAGTGATGGAATACATGAAGAAGTTCGGCCTTAAGTCCGAGGATGAATTGCCAGAATTTTTCGTTCCCGCACATAAGATAAAGCCTGATTTCAGGGTTAATATGCAGGCAGTAATACAGAAGCACATAGACAGCGCAATATCATCAACAGTCAACCTTCCAGAGAGCACCACAGTAGAGGAAGTCGCGAACATTTACATGCAGGCATGGAAAGCAGGATGCAAAAGCATCTCCATATACAGGGACAATTCGCGCGAAAGCGTGCTTCTTACCGAAGAGAAGGCGAAGGAGCTTGAGAAGAATGAGAGTCCGCTTCCGCAGGCAGAAAAGGTTTACAGAAGGCCAAATGTAATGATGGGCCAGACTGTCAGGATGAACCTTGTGGATGAATCAATATATGTCACAACAAACAGCGATGACAAAGGCCTACGCGAAGTATTCATAAACATAGGGAAGTCAGGGTATGAGGATAAGAGCTACTGCGAGGCGCTTGGCAAGCTTATAAGCCTGTATCTCCAGCATGACGGAGATCCGAATATGGTAGTGCAGAAGCTGAAAGGCATACAAGGCAATAATGTATCATGGGACAACGGGATGAAACTGCTGAGCGTTCCAGATGCTATAGCAAAGGCCGTAGAAGCTATGATAGGCAAGAGTCAGCAGATGACGCTTGCAGATGCAAAGCCCGAACCGCTAAAAGCAGAACAGCATAGGAATGCAAGGCAGGCATCAGATTCTGATTACAAGACCATCGGCATCTCGACATGCCCCAAGTGCCACGAGGAAAGCCTAGTAAACGAGAACGGATGCATATACTGCAAGGAGTGCGGATATAGCAAGTGCGACTGAAGCTTAATCTGCATCAGCACTGCAGTCATGCATCGGCCATATCAATACTTTCAGTTATAAGCATTGATCATCCCTATCTATTTTGCATTTTTGTCCTTGAACACGTTGTATCTGATGAAGTGCAGCAGGCACCATGTAAGGAAGTAGGAGAAGAATGCAAATATGCTTGTCCACCAGAGTTTGTACACGAAGAGGCCCTGCTGGATAAGAAGCCATTCTCCCAGAGCACCGAAAAGCCCGAATACCAACGCATCAGGGAACGAATGCCAGAAGCTGAATCTTTTAGGGAGGTAGAGGGCCCATGCTATTCCTCCAAAGAAAGCTATTCCCATGACCTGTATCGGAACCACGCCAACATATACCGTGCTGAAAGTCTGCCACAATCCAAAGATCCATCCCGTGTTTTCGAAGATAAAGTCGAAGATCAGGAGGAACGCGCCTATCTTTATTGCATTGTACAGGCTATATTTGCTCTTGTTCCTATTCACTTCAATAGCGCACCATATCAGCGCGCCTGCAAGAAGTATATCCCAGCTCCACTGCCCTAATTTCACGAAATAGAAGAGCAGCCCCAAGAGCATGAATATAATTACAAGCTTAATGAGCTTCCTGAATTCGTAAGTTTTAAGCAAACTCTGTTTCATAGCATCATTTTGTCCCACATAAATAAAACTCTAATCTATATAAATCATATGTTGGCCCATATGGCTTAGGAAGTTGACATTTGAATCCAAAAGGCCACTTTTTATTCCGAATAAATCGGGACCTCTTTTGCTTTCTTTCAAAAAGAAAACAAGTATATACGTTTATGACGTATCAAGGTTTGTGCATTTTCTATTTGCCAACTTCCTACATATGGCTTCCAATCCAAAACCTGCAATCACAAACAAATGCATAGTAAGGCATAAATACGGCAAATGAACTAAAGGATAATAGTGGTTTTTTGGTAGACTTAGAGTATCTTAAAGATTTCGCAGTCGATTTTGCAAGAAATGCCGGAGAACAGATGAGGACCGACTTCAAGACAGGGGTAGGCAAGGAAATAAAGGAAGACGGTTCAATAGTGACAAGCACAGACAAAGTTATAAATTCAAACCTTATATCTGCAATAAAGAGGGAATTTCCTTATCACGAAGTGCTATCTGAAGAAGGAAATTATCTCAACAAAAGCAATATGGTATGGATCTGCGATCCTGTTGATGGTACTTCCGCATTTTATAACGGGCTGCCAACTTTTTCATTTTCTTTGGCATTCACGGTTTCTGGGATTGCCCTTGTAGGGGTAGTTTACGAGCCTATTTCTGACAGAATGTATTATGCAGTGGAAAGCAAAGGATCGTTTATGAATGGCGAGAAGATATCGGTATCAAAAGACAAATCCATAAAAGGTTCAGCATTCGGATTCTGCTACTGGGCTGGCGCGCAAACAAACCCGATAGATCTGCAGAGATTGCATGCAAGTATTATTGGGAAAGGGGGGGCAGTGTTTATGCCTGGCTCCATAGTGTGCAATGGCTCAAGAGTTGCTGCAGGCAAGTTTGCAGCATCATTCCATCCTGCAATTGATTCGCATGACAGCGCTGCCCTTGATGTAATAATTTGCGAGGCAGGGGGAAAAGTGACGGATCTTGAAGGCAATAAGATAGTATACGATGGAAGGAAAATAAAAGGCGCTTTAATGTCGAATGGAATCATTCATGAATCGCTTTTAAGCATGATTAGGGGAAGTGCCTAGAGCTTATAATGCTTCTTTATTCTCATAGCCGCCTCTGCTGCGGAGACATTTGTATTATCGATGCTGAAAGAATCGACAAATGGGATAGGATCGAAAACATCGTTTTCCGATACGAAGCGTTCGAATGTTTTTATATCCATCAATTTACCATGTTCTTTTCTCGATGGTTCCTGAAGCCTGCCCTTGAGCTTATTCATCTCGCACTTAAGATGGACGAAATATATATCCCCAGAATTCTTTTTCGCAATGTCTATAAGGCTCTTTATGAACGCATCGTCTTTTCCTTTTATGTTTACCGAAGTTAGTATGACGCCATCTACGCTCTCCTGCGCTGCAGCATCGAGAAGGCTTAGCCTATACGAGTCTATGAGCTCCCAGAACTTGTTTTTCTTCCTGTCCAAAACGGATTCTACTAAATCTATTGCAAGGTGATTGTGGAGCAGTTTGTAGCCGGTGATATTGGCAAGCTCCTGCGCAACAGCGAGCTTCCCTACTGCGGGTGGCCCATATATGACTATGATTTTCATAATGTTATCTATTGTATTATCAAGTATTAAATTAAATACATGCGGGCCCGGTGGGATTTGAACCCACGACTTAAAGGTTAAAAGCCTTCCACTCTGGCCAAGCTGAGTTACGGACCCATATACGCATCTGTTGCATTACATTTACCAGCAAAACAATAAAAAACTAGAGTAGGCTATTTACAGTAACATCATGTTACTGGGGTTATATAAACGCATGGTACAGGCACCTGGAATGGGCAGGTATTGAAAGATGTCTCATTTATTAAGTAAGTTCCTGGGAGGCTTATTCCACCAATATTCCCGCTTACATTCACTGATGTGTATGAGGTTATATAGCTCAGGCCATTCGGCGACCTGACAGTAAATATTATCTCGTGGCCTATGCTGTTGTTTTCTGTCCCTACATATATGTTCTCGACTCCTGGAGGAATCTGAACCTGTACCACCTGGCGTGAAGGCGGGCCTTCGCTGCCGACTAATGTAGCAACTGTAGAAAGCTTCGATGCCGCCTGCTGGGCTTCCACCGAGGCAAGCGACGAGCTGGAATTCGCTATCTGCAGGAAAGCGTAAGCGACTATTGGCAGAAGTATGGACAAGCCGAGGGCTAGCGTTATAAGGAGCTCGAAGCTTGCCTGAGACTTAGTTCTATTCATATTCCTCAGGTCTTTCCTTTTCTCTTGTGCCTGTTATAATCATCTCCTTGTTTTTCTTTATCTCCTTTGAGATGATTCCTGTAAGATTCTTCATCGCCTGGTCAAGGGTGAAACCTTCGGAAGATGCGGAGAACGACTTCCCATGATATGACATTATCCTTGCTTTTATGCTATAGTTGTTCTTTGGTGCATTCCTCTTTATATTGATTGATACATAATCAGAGCTGAATTTGTGCATCTTGTTGAGCTTCTCAAATAACATGGTGAGGGAAGTCCGTATTTCTTCCTCATACTCCTTTGTGTATTCATCAAGCCCGGATATTATAATATTTGGCCTATCCTGCGGAAGGTTAGCAACAACAAGCTCGAATATATCCTTCATCGTGAGTATGCCTGTTGGCTTTCCATTCTTTAGCACTAGAAGAGACGATACCTTGTCGTTGAGCATCTTTCTTATTGCGTCTTCTATGCTTTTTTCAGGATCTATCGTGTTTACGTTCCTTATGCATATGCTTCCCACCTGAGTGTTTGAAGGATTATAAAAAGATTTTGTCATTGACGGGGCCCTTTCATTAGGCGATGCCATTATCGACATAAGATCCTTGTAAGTTATTATCCCGAAAAGCTTGGCATTCTCAAGAACTACAAGCCTGTTCAGGTTCCTTGAGACCATTACGTCCTTGGCTTGTGCGATGTTTGCCCTGGAGTCTATTCCTATTACGGGAGAAGTCATGGCATCCTTTACTATGAAATCCCTGAGCAGGTGAAGCGACAGAATAGAATCAAGAATCTTTTCCCTTTTCACTATCCCTGAAATCTTCTTCCCATTATGGTAAGGAAGCGCCTTCCTGGCGCTGTTGTAGAAATAGACTATGGCATTCTCTATTGTGCTGCCGTTGTAAAGTATTGGCGTTTTTTCCGCAAAATTCCCTATGGACATATTCTTTGTTATCTGAAAATTCGCTTTCCTGGTTAGTGAGCGATCGTCAACTATTCCGTAATATGTATTGTTCTTCCTTACTATTACCGCGCCGTGCCTGCCAATCTTCTCTACTGCCTCAGTTACAGAAATTTTAAAATCATAAATGCTTGTATCTGAGACGAATTCCTCCGGTATAACTTCAAAAGCCTTTCGCATATAATCACATAAACATCGAAATCAATCTATATAAATTGTACTGCGGCTGCAAACGCATGATAAATCAAACATCTATGCGCCAACACTGCCCATATTTTCAATAATTAGTGTACATGCTTCAACTGCCAATATAGAATGTTAAGCTACTAGAAACGCAGAAAATATGCTGTAAATATTCCAATTTATAAACTAAGTGTGAAGTTGGATATATCAAGGTGCCGTGTATCCTGTCTGCCAATTCTGTATATATATTAAGTTTGACGCTGCCCCATCGTTGCCGTTTCCGCTATAGTCATTTGCATTGCCGTTAAGAGGCCACCATCCTACAAGATGCTGCAGATTAATGGGTGCACCACCTATTCCTTCCTGGTAAAGCGCTATAATGTCATTTTGGGATAATGCAGTGTTGTAGATTTGGACGTTGGAAATGCTTGCTGCTGAAGTATCCGGGCATCCGTTAAGGTATCCAAGCATGTTGAAAGAGCTTACGCCTGTCAGAGGTCCGCTCCAGGTAGCTGGTGTGCCAGGATTGCCATTCAAATATGCTTTTGCACCGCCTAAATTATTAAGTACTATCGCAATAAATGACCAACTATCCGGAATAATGTTTGACGGATAGTTGGCCTGGGTATCGCCTGCGCCGATATTTACGTGAGAGGCACCATTAATCCATATACCGCAAAAATTACCTGGCACACAATTATTGGTAGTTAAATGAAGGAGGCCATTAGTATTCGAGTCGCTAGTTATATACACCCACGCAGTTATTGTAAGCTGATTCATTGTTGTCTCCCCTATCGAGGTTACATATATTGGGACATTACCAGAAGTGCATACACTAACCTGATTGAACTGTGCGACATACTGCGGCATCTGCCCTGTGCATGGACCTGTGAGAGATATAAAGTCTACTGTTCCAGGTCCGTCAGGCCTGTTTACCTGGCAAGAACCTGGAGAAGCGGCTGGGCCTTTAATGGAGAATACGCCAAGTTCGTATAAGGCAGCTATTACTGTTGCCATTATGAGTATTGCCCATCCGTAAGTCATAAGGTACTCCATCGCAGATTGGCTCTTAATACGCATACATCTTCATTTAGATGGTTTATCTACAAAATATATAACTATTGCTTATTTTTTGAATTGCCTGTTTCTGGAGTATTCATTAATATATAGGATGCGAAAAACGGCATATGATTTGCTGGCTTTTACCCAACATATCAGCGCATGGAAAAATTCCTTTGCCAGATTGCCTTTTACGAATGTGCATATAGGCTTTATAAATATGTGTGCGATATAAATATTGGGTTTAATGGCAAAAGAAAACGAACAAAAGCGGAAGCTTAACATGAAACCTGCCATAAAGGTGCAGAACATAGTTGTCAGCGCTGACCTGCATGCTACTATAGACCTTTATTCGCTATCTAAGAATGTCAAGGAGGTTGACTACGAGCCAGAGCAGTTCCCAGGAGCAATCTTCGCGGTTAAGGAGCCGAAGGCCAAGATAATACTATTCAAGAATGGCAAGCTCATCTGCACCGGCACGAACACAGAAGCGAACGTGAAGAAGGTGCTCGAATACACCGCAAAGGTAATATCAAAGTACGTAATAGACTGATTGCTTATATCAGGATGTAGGGCTGACTGGTTAACGCGGCGGAATAGATATATTTGGTATTATGCCCACATTCTTCTTAAGGTATCTTGACAAAAGATCCCTCCTGGAATTAATAAACCCTCCATTCTTTAGTTTGCCGTATGCTTCCTCTGATATAACAATCTCTATGTAATGCTCTTCTACCATTATCCTTACAAGGTCGTCCTTCTTTATCCTAAGCGCGCTCCGTATGGTGTTTCTTACCTTTTCTGTAACCTGGCCCCTAAATTCATCGCCTTCCTTCTCTTTTTGGGAAGGAGGCTGCATAGTGCGACCCATGTAGCCGCTATGCATTTTTTCATCAGGGCAGCCAAGCGTCGTATTGTCCCATTCTAATTCTATCTTCTTCCCATTTTCCCTGAGTTCAAGCCACAGGTTTATTGATGTATGGGAAGGCGGGAAACTGCCCATAACATCTATGGCATAGGCGCACCATGCAGAAGCGGAAAGGAAGTCCCATTCCTTCAGGGAAGAATATGAAACGTGAACCATCTCGGCAGCAGCGTACATGTATATTGTAGCGGTTTTCTGCAATTTAGTATTTTTTCTCCAGAACGGGTCTTCGGAGAGCTCTCCAATGCCGCTGCCATAAGCAGTTTCCCTTACCGCATGGCCAAGCGCAGCCATAAGGTGTGCCGCCTCTTCCCTCTTGCCGCAGCTGCGCAGCGTATCCGCCGCATCTGTATTCTTCTCAACAACATCCTCAATCCTCTTCATTTCTCTTATGTCTTCTTTTATTATCCTGTAGAATCCATTGGTTCTCTTTTTGAGATCGCTGAGCATCTCGCCTACTTTTTCCTTCCTTTTGTTTTCATGCATTATACCACCATGCGTTTGCCATATTTGCGGGAGCATATTTTATCCCATGGCGCAAGGAGCCATTGCCTCTACATATCGGCAACCTTTCTTGCAAGAGCATCGAACTTCTTGAAGAAGACTTTCCATGAGAAGTTGTTCTCAATGCGCTTCCTCCCCTGCCTGCCCATCTCCTCCGCTATAGATGGATGCTCCACTATGAACTTCATCCTGTCTGCCATCTCTTCATAAGAGTCTACAGTATACCCTGTTATTCCATTCACTATGGTTTCCCTAGGCCCGCCCTCATTTACGGATATTATCGGCTTGCTGCTCGCCATGGCCTCCAGAGGCACTATTCCGAAGTCCTCGTTTATGGCTGCGAAGAGAACCGCGGTTGCGTTTGAATAAAGGTTTTTAAGCTCCTTGTCTCCTACATTGAGCTTGAACAATATATTCCGCGTCTTCATCTTTATAAGCTTCTTGTAGTATTCGTGATGTTCATCGTTATTCGAGAGCGAACCTGCAAGCACGAGCTTATAGTTCTCGTTGCCTGATATCCTGACGAACCTGTTGAATGCATTTATTACGTAATCCTGCCTCTTGTTGGCTACTATTCTTGAAGGATACAGGAAATATTTCCCGTCTTCGCTGTTCCTGAATTCACCTGCGTCTATGCCGGGGCTTACTATGGCTGCATCCCTGTTGAAGTATTTCTTTATCCTGTCGCGCGTGTTTTTGCTGTTTGTCGCTATGTATTCTAAATCAGTAACTACTCCGCGCGATATAATCTTGTATGCCTTGGTGAAGGATGCATATATCAGCTTCTCTGATGTGCTCCTGTTTTTCATCCTCTCTGTATAAAGGTCATAGACTTCCCTTGGCGGAGTATGGCAGTACCACAGTACGCGCTTGTTCTTGTGCCTTATCCATTCGCTTGGGGAGATGTGGCTGTTGATTATGTCGTAATCCTCGGTTTCCTTGTAGTTGTAGAAGTTGTATCCGTAAGTAAGTCCCTGGTGCGCTCTATAAGGCAGCATCTGGGCAAGAGGCACGTCCTTTCCGATTATCTCTATATCGACATCCTGAAATTCAGGGAAAGTGGAGTTCTTTATATACTCCATTGTGAGTACTTTTGCATCGTAGTGCTTTGCAATCTCAAGGATCACCCTTTCCGCGCCCCCTCTAAGGTTAAGGTAAGGTTGTGCTATTAGTACCTTCATCTATATTACCTATGGATTAATGGGTTTCTCAGCTTAAATACCAGTTGGTCATCCCGGAACTGTGAAGTTGTTGTTTATCCATGAAGGCTTTGGGGTGTGCGGCGGAATGCCCCCAGAATAGTTGTCGAGTCTGAATATCATTACCGGGTTTGTGCTGTTTATATAGTTTATTCCTGAGAAATTGGAAGGATATGCAAGCGTATATCCCTTTAGTTTTCCGAACATGAATCCCTGGTAATAGTTAGAGTTGTAGAACTGCGTTGGGGCAGATATTGTGCCGTTTGCGCCAGGCGTATATATGACCATGAAGTCCGCGAAGTTCTGCCCATATAAGCTTACCGTGCCGTAGAAGAATTGCTGCGTAGGTATTATCAGCGCGTTGAGTTTGGTTCCATTGCTGCTGTATATGGGAACAGGTTTGACCTGGGAGAAAATTGATGTGGGTACGCAGTAGGTCTGGTTCTCAATGCTGCTTCCGTATGTTAGGAATGCCTGTATTGCAGTGCCGTTCGCAAAGTTGTTGCAGTATGCATTTACGCTGCTTGGCGTAACTGGTATAAGTGCATACACCGGATCATGGCTTGTCTCGCATGCAGAAGTGCCTAACAAGTAAGGAACGCCCTGTGCGCTCCCTTGCTGCGTAGCATATGCCATGGAAGTCTGGTTAACGTCTATGCACGCAAGGAAATCAAGCGCCTCCCATTTCTGCTGCAACTGGTTGTCGAAAAGCACGTATTGCGCCTGCATCTTGTTCATGAAGTTTGCAAGAGTGGAAGGGCCGTATCCGTCAACAGGGCTGAATACATACTGCGCGGCCGTCGCATAATCCAGAGTAGCCACGGCATTGTCTCCCCTTAGCACTGCATTGCTGTTCCCGAACCAGTTTATCCAGTCCCCATAATCCCACCATGATAGTATCCTTGGGGCGTAAGGCCCTATATTCTCTCTCATCCATGTAGTAGCATTTATCCAGTAGTTTGGCACAGTAGTGCAGTATAGCGTGTATCCAAGCCCGTTGCTATTATTCAGTATAGAACTGCAGTTCGGATTTGCGGCAGCAGACACTATCGATGTCATGGAAGGAAGGAACCCTATGATAAGCAGGAAGAATACAAGCGCCATTATCAGCCTCTCTGCGAGTTTGTGCGTATCGAATGAGCCTGGAGAACCTAGCTTGAAGTTGAGCTTGAAGTCATGCTTGGCTATCTCTATTATTATCCCTACTATTACGCCTATAGCTATTATGTATCCAACCCCGAAGTGCGGAAGGTACTTGACTTCTGTCATGCCTGCAACCGCAAGCGGTATTATCATAGCGAAGTAAAGCACGCTGGAATCTGATTTTTGGTAGTATATGGATAGAAGTGCGAGCACCGTGAATAAAGCGAGCACAAGCCATATTATTATCGGTATGCCTCCTATGCTTTCTCCTATATAACCGAATCCCTGTGCTCCGAAGTTGTATGTTATTCCCGTAGGCTCATATTCCTGCACTGTCATAAACAAAGGTATTGATGGCGTAGTGTAATGCGCGCTAAGCGCTACGTAAGCCTTTATTGGCTTTCCAATAGGGGTGAATAATATCAGAAGTACGGCTATCAATGCGAAAACAAGAAGAAGGCCAAGCTGCGTGAATATATCAACACTGTTTATAATCTTCCGTTCTTGCATATATTTCGGTATGAAGTCGAGGAGTGCAACGAATACGAGTGCAAACAATGGGAATGCTATTATGATGGGCACAAAAAGTATCGAGGATATGCTTTGGGACAGGGTAGCTCCGTATGGTGCGTATAATATGTAGAAGACCGTTATAACGGCAAGCACTATTATATTCATCATATAGAATTCCTTCATATCACGCTTCTTCCTGAATACATTTATGAGCCCCTGAACTAAGATGTATGCTGCAAATACCCCTGTGGTGACTGTGAAATAATGCGCCCCGAGGAAATTAGACGCGAACGCTATTCCTGCAAGAACTGCGAAGCGCCATTCTTTTGGATTCCGCACCGCAAGAAGGTAAGTCGCGTAGAAGAAGAACATGGCGAATATCCCCCATGGCTCCAGCAGCTGCTCTCCTGCTATGAACGTTGTTATTAGCGCAGGCATGCCTGCAACAAGCGCAGCGCCTAGAAGCCCAGGCAGTTTTCCGTAATCATGGTAAAGCAGCATAAACACTACAAATACAAGAAGCGCAGCTGTTATTGGAGGATAAAAGGAGCCTACGTCGCTGAGGAGAGTGGTGTTTAATGCACCATTTCCGACCCCTGCCGCCAAGTCATACCAGTATGCCTCTAGGTACGGCACTATGGGCTGTATTGTATGCGCCGTGCCTGCAACAAGCGTAGGCCATGCCGAGTGTTCGAGCAGGAGCTGCTGCCCAAAAGTAAGTATATACGTGGTGCTCTGCATGTCGAAATAAGGATCGAACTCGAAGAAATGCGGCGCAATGCCTATGCTAGCCATCCTGGTGAAGAATGTTATCAGCATTATGGCAAAAAGCACTGCAAATACGAAAGCCTCGGACTTGAGGAACGGTTTCTTTCTCTCGTTCTCCTTTACGCTCTGGAGCAGCATCTCTTCTTCTTGTTCATGCTCCCTGCGCAGCCTTTCTTCTTCGTCATTGTGAAGCTGCATTACGCGCGAACGCTGTTCAGGGTCATTTATAAGTTCAAGCTCCGAAGCATGCCTTTTCTTCAGGTCGTTTTCTTCTTTCTTGTGCCTGTTTATTACCTCGATATCTATCTTTGCCTCGGAAGCCATTGACTTTGCATCTGAGTTCCTGGAGAATGGATGGAAAAGATTTTTAGTGTCGAAATCGAATGCCTTCTGCTGGAAGCAGAGCGCAACGCCTATTATCGTAAGCACTATTATATTTATGTTATATAGGGCCTCGGAGTATGCAAAGAAATGTGAAATGTTTATTAGGTATGCCTCCAGCCAGATCATTGTTGGCGGAAATATAAGTCCGAAGATGAAACCCATTATAACTATTTCGAACATTGGCAGCTTCGTCTTCTTAAGCAGGGCTAGTGCTAGGAAGAACCCTGGCACTATTATAGATATGAATCCTAGTATTAATGCCTCAAGCAATTATATCACAGAAAACAGCTTATACTAAGAATCGAACTTTTAAATACCTTGTTATTTATTTTGCCATTTGTTTTGCTGCAATTGCGGTTCGCCCTCATCCCGCCCATAAATGGTTTGGGATTTCCTGCTCACGTTGTCAAAAATATCTGCGATCACAAGCATTATCTCTAGCGCGGAGCCCAGTCCCCTTTCTTCCTTACATATACGGCATGCTTTGCGCCTTCTGTGTAGCTCTTTGCATAAACTTCAGCCTCTATTACGCATTTGGGCAAGCTGTCTTTTATCATGCTGAAAATTTCTTCTGTTACGGGTTTTGATATTCTCCATTTCAAGCCTGCAGATTTATTCACAAGCATGCTCAAAGGCTCTCTCCCATTAACTTCAATCTCAAGCTTTGCCTGCCTTATCTCTAAGAATTCTGCATCAATGGCGTTTAATGCATCCGGAGAAACCGTACCAAGAATCTCCCATGCCCCGTTGTTCATTTTGCTAATCCTTCTATGGATCACGCCATCATGCGTTTTGTATACGAGATCCGCATACTTGTCCAAAGGATGGTACTTTGCCAGCTTTTCTAAATCTGATTCCGTCCTGACAATAAGTGCATTCTTCTCTTCTTTATTCCGAGTTGGTAGTATTTCCATGATATCAAATGCTTAGTCTAAACATTGTTTTTCCGCCTTTGCTGCTCCATTGTTTCACTGATTATTTACTCTTTTTCCCTTGCAGAAGATTGCAGCCCTTGCATCTTGGCCTATGCCCCATACAGTTGTTATCTTTCCATAAACATCTATCTTCCCGCCATAAGACAATTCACCAGTAAAATCGCCTACATTGCCTCCGACTATGATGGTGCCTTCACTCATGAAGCAGCCAGTATTAATGCCAGCATTGCCTTCAATTATTATGATGCCGTTCTTCATCTGGTGGCCAGTATTAGTGCCAGCATTGCCTTCAATTATTATGATGCCGTTCTCCATACAGGTGCCAGTCATCTTGCCCACATTGCCGTGAATTATTAGATTGCCGCAAGGAAGATAAGAACCAAGGTAATCTACTTCGATGCCTAATAAATAAATGTTTACCGTGTCTGTTTTCTTGATTATTTTGTTGATTGCCGCGGAGAGGAAGATGCCTATAGCCTCTTTCAAATCCTTCTCTCGAAGAAAATTAAGATTCTTAGAAGCATAACATTTCTTCTTGTAAGAGTAAGCAATTAACGGGCAGATGAATTCTATGTCTTCTATTGTATAGTCTAATCCTTCAAGCATTGCTGACGCTTTGGAAAGATCTACATTTCCAAAACTACTATAATTATCAAGGGAGAAACTAAAATTTCCTGGTGCTTCCTCGAATAATAGAAGCAATGCCTCTGCATTCGCTGTGATTTTATTAGTTTTTTTGTATTCTATGCCATCAGGGCTGTCTTCGCCCTCCGACTTTCTTCTTGCATCTGCAATATGTTTCACTGTTATATCGTCTTTATGATTTTGTTTTTCCATTATCTTACCTGTTTTTCTTTTCTGAATATTGCGCCTTTGTTATGTTCATTGCCTTTTTATTAACCTATTGGTTTTTCTTTTCGTGGCTCATACCCTTATCATTTTATGTGCTGCTTGCCGGAATGATTTTTAACTTTGCCCCTTCCTTCTCATAAAATTCGATTTCCGTAATGCACCCTGGCAATTTTCCCTTAAGCTTTTCAGCGTTGTTTCTTGTTCCAGCTTCTATCTTCCAGTGCTTCCAGTCGCTCTTTATCCTGCTGACCTCCATTCCAGGGGCATTGAATGAGGTCATAGTTCCTATCTCTGCAATAGGTCCATTTTCAATGCCTATGTTTACACGCGCCTTCTTCACAAGATTCAGTTCCTCCGCATCTGATATTGCGGACAGCGTATCCTTTGTTATTGTTCCATCAATTTTCCATGCCCCTGTACTGCCTATTCTTACCAGTGGCAGTTTTATATTGCTGTCGAATTTTGTGCTTCGGCATTCCATCTCTACTCTTGCAACCGCCGGAGAGATGCCGGAAAGATCTTTCTTCTCAATGCCATCTACTCTAAAAACAACATTTTCTATTGCCTTTTCGTTCGGTTTTATTTTAGTTGCCATTGCATCGCCATCATATTTTATTATGGATTCCAGAGTATTTATATTAATCGCATAATTTGCATAAACCAGCCTGATTTTAAAAGCTTTATCCCTGTTATACTAATATGAAGAAAATAGGGTTATGGGGGGCAACTGCAATAGGATTGGGCGCAATAATAGGTGCGGGCATATTCGTACTAAGCGGCGTGACGATAAACCTTGCTGGAACAGGCGCCCTCATAGCATTCATAATAACAGGGATAGCCGCAGCCATTATAGCGCTAGAGATGGGGGAATTGTCAAGCGAGATGCCGCATGAGCGTGGTGCGACATACTCATTTACATACCAGGCATTCGGGAGCGAGTTAGGCTTCGTATGCGGAATACTGATGTACCTTGCGTTTACCGCATCCGCGGCTGCAATAGCAATAGGCTTCGGCTCATATTTCGCCTCGCTGCTTGGGATAAGCTCCTCAGCATATGCGCAGCTTTTTTCAATATTGATAATAGTGATTTTGTCTATTTTGATAGCAAAAGGCACAGGAAAAGCAGCAGAAACAGACATATTGCTCGTGTCCTTCAAAGTGCTAGCCCTTATAGTATTTATCCTGTTTGCATTTTATATCGGAAACTGGAGCGGCACCAGGTTTACGGGATTTTTATCCAAGGGCGCTGGAGGGATCTTCTCTGCCAGCGTGATAGCCATGTTTGCATATGCAGGATTCCAGACAATATCCTCAATAACCCCTGATATAGAAGGCGGAGGAAGAACCGCGGCAAAAGCGATAATACTTTCAGTAGTGATAAGCGGCATATTGTATGTTCTTGTGACCGGGTCGATGATATCATTAGCCAATCCCCTGCAATACACAGGCAGAGCTGATCCCCTTAACTTCGCACTTACGTCAAGCGGGGCTCCTTACTGGCTTTTCATACTTATCGGGATAGCCGCTGTGGTTGCGACCACATCTGCAAGCCTAGGCATGCTGCTGGGCGGCTCAATGCTTGTATACCAGATGTCAAAAGACGGATTGCTGCCGCATTTCCTTAAGACCCATAAGGGAAGCAAAACCCCTATTAATTCCATAATAATAACCGCATTTTTCAGCATGCTCTTCCTTGGATTCAACAACATATACATAGTTGCCGCAATAAGCAACTTCGGCCTCTTATTAGGATATCTGCTTACTGGATTCGCATTTATAAAGTTGAGAATGATGAGGAATAATTACCATCTTGTATATATAAGAAAAGAGCTGAAAAGGATGAATGTGCATGTAGAAGATATATTCGAAGCGCCTCTCTTTCCATATCTGCCTATTGCAGGAATGCTCCTGCTTATAGCGTTCTTCTTCGGATTCCCGGAGGTAGCGCTTGCAAGCGGCATAGTTGTCGTGCTACTTGCTATACTGATATACTATACCTTGAGAGAAGTCGAGCACAAGCCGGCAGTCAAGGTCAGGTTTTTTAAATAGTTTACCCAATATACATTCACTGCTTCTATGAAGAAAAAAATAATCGTTATAGGTGCCGGAACTGCCGGTTTGATATTCGCAAAAAAAGCAGGGGATCTTGGCCTTGAGGTAGAGGTCTACGACCAGAACCCGGCGCCTGGAAATCCTGCAAGGGCATCTGGCATAATATCCATAAACGGCCTTAAATCTATAGGTCTTGATTATGGGAATATGGCAGGCAACATATTCTATGGCGCAGATATATACTGCGGAAAGGAGGTAATGCACATAAAGTCACAGCATCCACAGGCTTATGCGATAAACAGGACCGAGCTAAACAGGAGGCTGCTTAATGAGTGCAAGGATGCAGGCATCGAGATTAAGACAGGGAAAAGACTGAATACTGAGGATATACTTTCGCTATCGAAAGAGCATATAATAGTAGGCGCAGACGGATTCAACTCGGAGGTTGCAAGGGCATTCAGGTTTCATTCATATGGAGATCAGATACTTACTTACAGGGCCGAATATGAAGGCGCAATATTAGAAGATAATTCAGTAGTGAAACTGTTTTTCGACAGGAAAGGCATGCCTGGATTCTTTGGATGGATAGCTGCAGAGTCTAAAGACATTATAGAAGTGGGCCTTGGCATAGACAGAGCTTACGGAAACAGCAAGAAGGCATTTGACATGTTCATAGCAGATTCGAGAATACAAGAAGTAATGGGCAATGCGAAAATGAGATCAGGATGGGCAAGCGTCATACCCATAGGGCTCAGGAGAAGGTTTGTCGATGAAAAGAATGAAGTTCTGCTTATAGGGGACGCAGCAGGACATGTAAAGCCTACGACTGGGGGCGGAATAATATTCGGCGGCAGCGCTGCGCTAAAGGCTGCACATGCTGTCAAAGCCTACACTGAAGGCAGATGCTCCCTTGCAAAGTACGAGCAGGAATGGAGAAGAGATTTCATGAATGACTTTAGGATGCACTCACTGGCCCATTGGCTGTACTCAAACATGTCTGTGAAGCAGATGTCAAACACTATGAAGCTGATGAAGCGTATTGGGATCGAGAGGCTGCTGAGCGAAAAAGGCGATATGGACAGGCCAACACTAATGCTAAAGAGGATGTTGCATCTCGTGTACTGAGTTATTGCGCTTCTTCTGATATCAGGTTTGCCTTGAGAGGTTCTGCCTTCTTAGGCCTGTTCCTCTGCATCCCTATTAGCGACTCCCTGAGCTTTATTAGCATCTTGTGGTATTCCAGGTACTCTTTATAAAATGTGTCTTCGGAGATGCCATGTGCTTTGGAAATCATTGCTATATCCTTAATCATCTCTTTCCAAATAACCTCTGTTATACTTTCTATCTGCTTCGCTTCTGCAAATAGCAGTTCGTCATCTTTGAGCAGGTCATCAATGCTCTCTTTAGCCATGCTGCCAACGTTTACGCTCAGCACTTTCCTGTCAAGCGCCTTGCCAACTTCTAAGATCTTTGCATTTAAGCCTTCTATAAGGTTCGCTACTTTGTTGTTTATATCATAAGTGACCTTATCCGCGCGCAGAACGGAATTATGATCCCTTACAAAATGCCCCATCTCAAGGTTTAGTGCTCTCACCGCTTCCTCTAAAGGCTCGTTGTTCCCTTTTTTATTCATTATTCCCTTGAGCATTTCCTCTATCTCGGCAGCTCGCTTCTCCATGTACTTTAAATATACCGGGGCGGCAACTTCTTCCTTTAGATCCTCAAGTATGGTATTGGCTTTCTCAGGTATGGCCTTTGCCTTCTTTTCTTCCTCAACATTTTTAATTTCATATTCAGGCTTGAATGTGCCTGTTTTGCCTATATGCGCAATTGCGTCTTCAACAGGCATGTAATGCTCCAAAAGCTTCAATGCATTCGGTTTTAACCTATCCAATTCATCTATTAACGCTGCTGTCCCAAGCCTGTGCCTGTCGGCATCAGGCGTAGATGCATATAAATCTTTCAGGCTGTTTATCATTGCATCGATTGTTTCTCCGAGCTCATTTTTTCTATTCTCCTTATCTTCCATAAGCTTATTGCCAAATGCATCGAGATTTCGCTTTTCTTCATTTGTCATTTTATTTATGCTATCCTGGAAATCCTTTGCTGCTTTAAACGCAAAATCTAGTACCGAATACATGGCTATCTCTGTCGCAGAATACGGGTCTTCTGTAATCCTGTTTCTTAAGGTTGCTTTGTCTGAATAATTGAAACTGTCAAGATATCCTATAGCTGCCCGTCCCCTGCCATTCTCTCCAAGTCTGTCCGCCTTCGCTATATTTGGGTATTTTGATATCAAGATTGAGAAACTTTCCAAATCCCTCAGCTTTACAGCAACAATGAGCGGAGTCTGCCCTTCCCTGTTCTCTGCATTTACGTCTGCCCCTTTCTTTACAAGGCTCTTAACTTTCTCATAATTCCTGGTATCCTGCGCTTCTATTATTGCATATAGGAGCTGAAGCCCCATCTCGCGCCTAATTTTAGCATCGTCCTTCAGCTCTTCCTCAGTTTTTTCCGTTTTGGATAATGCCATAAATATCGCAATAATATTTTATTTTTCATCTATTTATATTTATCTTATGCGGCAGAATTGTCCATAGACTCTTGGTTTAGACATGTTACCTCCTTCCCGCCCATGAATGGTGTGGGATTTCCCGCCCACATTGTTAAACTCGCCAATTTGAGCTGCGAAGTTACATCCCATTTCTGCTACCTGATTTGTTGTAGCATCTGGTGCTATGCTGAAGAATTAATCCTCGTCCTTAATGTTTATTCATTGTCCATATTTGGAATGGTATCGGTGCTATTTTTCATCCTTCTTTTCCAAGAGCTTCCTTCCTATATCCTCTCTATTCCTCATATGCTCCATTACCTTCGCATAGTCCTCCTTTGTCATAACCTTCTCCAATATATACTTAGAGTAGTCTAGGGATATCTGCGACATTTCAAGCATCAGGCTTTGAAGCTCATTGATTTTGAGGCGCAGCTCCCGTTCCGGCTTTATTATCTCTATGCCTGCAGGAACGAAGTTGAAGATAACCGTTATCATTGGCCCTATCCCTATGAAAAGGGCGGTAACCTCCGCATTTGTGGTGTAGACACTATCTATCTTTATCGGCTCATCTATGCTCCCATAGCAGTATACAACCCCTTTTATCTTTAGAAGCCTATTATTTATCAAGTCCGCCATTATGGGCTGCAGGTCATCCTGCTTCTCGCTCTGCATGTCAAAATAAAGTTTTGCAAGTATGCCTCCCTTTTCAAGCGTTTCCCTTGTAATTTGGTCTACTTCAGAATTCGACATGCTATCAACTTTTTAATATATTCACTGCTTCTTCTATACTTAAATCTTGCTCTTCGCCAGCCACAAGATTCCTTATCCTGACCTTATTCGCATTTCTCTCACTGTTGCCTATTATCAGAGCGTATTCGAACTTCATGCTGTTAGCATATTCAAGCTGCTTGGATATGTTCCTTGTTGTTACGTCAAGATCCGCACATATCCCTGCCGACCTCAATGCATTTGCGGCATTTATAGAATAAGGCAAATTGTCTCTGCCTATAACTACTATGAATACTTTTCTCCTACCGGATGCGCCAATGCCCTTGTGCATCATCACGTCTATGATTCTGTCTATACCTATCGATATGCCCGTAGCAGGCATATCCTTATCCGAATATATCCCTATGAGCTTGTCGTATCTGCCACCAGATACTATTGTAGGCAGTCTTTTGCCGCCGTCATCGAATACAACAAATTCCCAGATAAGCCCTGTGTAATAGTCTAAGCCTCTTGCTATGGATATGTCAAGCTTTATGTTATTGTTAAGATTGTATTCTTTAAGTAAGGCGATAAGGTTCTTTATCTCATCTATCTCGGCAGCAGCTTCTGGCATGTTTGAAGCCAGCCTAAGAAACTTCTCACTGTCTTCTTCTTCCTTTGCCATGAATTCTACAAGCTCCCTGCTCCTTTCGCACATAGGCATCAGCTGTGCCTCTGCCTCCTCCATCCCTATCTTATAAAGTTTGTCAATAATCCTTATTGCATCATTCAGCCTATCATTCTTTATCCCAAAGAATGAAAGTATCTTATTTAGCAGCATCCTGCTGTTTAGGAATATTGTATAGCCCTGTATGCCAAGCTCTTCAAGGGCATATGCCGCAGCTGCTATGACCTCGGCATCGCTTGCTATGCTTGAGCTGCCGACTATATCTATATCAGCCTGCAAAAACTCCCTGTAGCGCATCTTTTGCGGTTCTTCTTTCCTCCAAACATAGCCTATCTGATATCTCTTGAAAGGAAGCGGAATGTCTTTGTTCATGCTTACATATCTAGCGAGGGGAACGGTCAGATCATAGCGCAATCCTGTTTTCTCCCCTTCAAGCACGTAAAGCTCTTTTGAGCTTTCCTCGCCATAAGCCTTTGCGTTAAGTATATCAATGCTCTCTAATGCTGGTGTTTCAAGAGGATTGAATCCGAATCGTTTGAATATATCCTCTATTTTTACCACTATGTTCCTTCTTGTTTCTGCCTCATATATATTATAGTCCCTCATACCCCTGGGCTGCGATAGTTCCATATCTTAACCAATCATATATTCGAGTTGATCCATTTTTTGAGTGATTCCCTAGGCATTACGCCAACCGACATCGCTTTTACTTCTCCTTTTTCAAAAAGCATGACGGTTGGTATGCTCATTATGTTGTATCTAGCCGCGATATCAGGATTCTCATCGGTATTGAGCTTGACAAAAGAGACTTTTCCATCGTATTCCTTTGATACATCATCTATTATTGGAGAGAACATACGGCATGGGCCACACCAGGAAGCCCAGAAATCTATAATTACAGGGAGCTTTGAATCCAGAACTTCTTTCTCAAAATCAGCTTTGCTAACAGGTTTTACTGTCATATTACCACCAAATTATATTGGCATGAAACTTTATTAACATTCCCTAAAAATACGGGAAGTTCCATGCAATCTATGTAAAACGGCATTTGCCTGCGCGCATTATCCTTTTCATTCTCTTCAATCAACAAAATTGCAATGTATGCCATTGCCAATCCCTAAATATTGTGTACTTTTAATAAGCTTGTGGAACATGCCGCGCATAGATGTATTTTTAAGTTTTGCCTGAAGAATAAAACTGTGATGAGCCAAATCTTCTGATTGATGATGAGGATCTTGAGTGCTGATTTGAATGCAGAAGAAAATGCCAGCCATATCGAAGCAAGTAATAAAGAAAATAATAAAGAAGTATGTAAAGGCGAAGATAACCGATGATGGCGCTGAGGCAATTGCGGCATTGCTTGAAAAGAAGGCAAAGGAGATATCAAAGTATGCCGTTAAGAGCGCAGCATCAGAGAAAAGAAACAGGATAATAAAGAAAGACATAAGCAGCTATGTATTGAAGGAAGGTGACTAAATGGGCGGCATATTGTGGTCTGGAAATCGTGCAGTAACAGAATTCTATATGAGCCATGGAGTACGCAAGTGTTCCCTGCTTGAGAGGACGAAATCAGGCATACTATTCACAGAGGTTACGCATAAGGGGGAAATTGTGAAGCAGGCATATTTCAAAGACAAGACGCCAGAGATTATATTGGAAGAGATGCTTGGCCATGAGTGTTTTTTGCATTTAAAATTCAAGAGAGACTACAATGGCATATCCATATACGTAAAATGCCCTAAATGCAAGGGGGATATTGCCAGGGAATTCGATGTTTGCGATATTTTATCAGTAAAGGAAGTTCCGGTTGTGCCGATACTGATCTGCAGGAAATGCAACGAAAAATATTATTCTATGAATAAAGAATACATTGATTTTCTTGTTGAAAACAACGAGCACTTGTTTACGCCTGAAGAGCTTGAAGAGAGAAAAAAAGACACGAAATCATTCACAAACGAATTGAACGAATATATTATAAGAATATTTGCTGCAAAGAAGATACAGAGGCTTGACATATGATGGTGAAAATATGAGAATATCTGATTTATACGGAAAAAACGTATTGACTACTGATGGAAGGAAGCTGGGGCTTGTAGAGGAAGTTATACTTAATCTAGAGGACGGAAATGTTTCGCATCTTCTCTTCTCAAAACTACCGAATATACAAAGAAGCGATGACCTTAGGAATGCGCTAATGAAAAACAGCGTCGCGTACAAGAGAGTAAGAAGCATCGAAGAGACAATAATAGTAAGCAGCATGCCTGCTGCGGGAGAAGCGCAAGAGTAAAGGAAGTGCTAATGCCCCATCCATTTCTCTGATAGAAACTAGTTTCTGAATCTGGCTGCATTACGTTTATTATAAGACCAATATGCCTTAAATGCCCACCAATATTGCAATACTTTGCCAAGAGGGATTACGCTTTCCTGTCTATGCGATTGCCCTGGTTCTTCCCTACGGCTTCTCCTCTTCTGTTATATTTTATTGCCATGATAGCTAATGATGAGCTTTCTATTAATGGGAGCATAGCTCCGCTGTTTGCCTGGTTTGCCTTAGTTGATTCAGAATTTCTAAGCAGAAGCCCAAATGTTGCATCTTTATTTTCGCTTTTTCCGAAGTTTGTATTTGATTCTTGCCTATGCCTGCCTTGGCTCTCCTTTCTTACTCCTCCTCCAAGCACTTCTACTATTGGAGATATCATATATTTGCTAGAAGTGTCAATTTCCACAAATAATTTGCGTTTTCAGGCTATATAAAGATTATCTAAAAAACGTTTATTATTATGGTTCTTTTGCGAGGGCAAGCTTTTGAAGGTGCTAAACGGGTCGATATGCCTTTTGGCATTTAAAGCAATAAAGGCTGCTGCTAATGAAAATAAATACAACTGCCTAAAACTCTTCGAATTTCAATGTCAGCTTATCGAAGCAAGGGCCTATTCTTACTTTCTGGAAGTTCTAAATCTCTTCCTTGCATCTTTCTTGAGCCTGAAAAGTTTCTTTTTCTTCCTATAATCCTTTCCCAGCTTCCTGTGCTTCTTCTTAACTTTTATTTGCATCAAAATCAGTAGATAATAAGACATAAGATATATAAATGTGGCAACTTCTGCGTGGGGTATCAGATTTTATTATATTGGGTGTATCAATACTTTATGTAAAGCATAAAACCCATATTATCTGTTTGGGATATATGAACTAAAGAATTATCCCTGTAACAGAATTCATGTCTCATTGGGAGAAAATAGTACTTTTACAAATACACATCGAATCTTATTGTTTTATTATCTTCCTGCTTCCTTCTTAGAGTACCTCTCAGCCCGTTTATGAATAACTCATGCTTGTCAGGATTATATTTTTCCTGTACTAAAGATGGAACATCGTCTATAACAAGTACGTCCACCACCACAGGATTCTTATTGCTAGATTTAATTACGTCCATATGCAATCACATTTTTTAGATTAGCGCACACTCTCAAGATGTCTCTGTGGTACAATAAGCTTTCTAGTTATTGATTTCGATACCTCTATTTTTACCACATATGCCGAGCCCCTCCTCTCCACAACATCACCGACTCTGCCCCTATATCTTGGGTGCGGTATGTCGCGGAAATTGCCTTTTTGAAGAACTACTACTTTGTCTCCAGGCCTGAAGCTTTTTATCTTCTCGGTTATAGTAAGCCTTGATGGCTTGTGATGCTTCGCAAGCTTCCGCGTGCTTCTTGAGAAGATTCCTTTTGAGGTCATATAAAACACTAATATAACAGATAACAGGATATTTAGCAAAGTGATATATAAAAATATCTATAAATACCTTGCGCAAGGATATATAAACGGTTTAAATGGCAAAAACTAAGAAGAGAGCCAGAGTGTTGCATCCAGACTACAGAATAGTGAATATAGTTGCTAGCGCGGATCTCGGTGTTGACATAGACCTCTACGGGGTGGCTAAATCTTCAACAGACATAGACTATGAGCCAGAGCAATTTCCAGGTGCAATATGTAAGATAAATGAGCCAAAGACCGCTTTGCTGATCTTCAAGAACGGCAAGATAATATGCACAGGCGCAAAGAATGTAAATGATATAAGGAGAGCGATAGACAAGGCAATAAAAGTGATAAAGAACCACACTCTCTAAAATGTTTTATACCTTTCGCAACTAAATAGAAGAACTGCATTTTGATTTAACAGGGATTATTATGAGGCTTAGACCTGCAAGAAGCATGAGATACATAAGCAGCCAGGCATGGGCTAGATACTCGATAAAAAAACCGAGGAAGAACTACGTTAAGGCGTTGCCGCACACGAGCCTTCTTGTCTTCAATATGGGAAAGGATGCCGGCGCTTTCGACACAATCGCCACGCTGAGCTCCAACCAGTACGTACAGATAAGATCAAATGCGCTAGAAGCTGCAAGACAGGTGGCAAACAAGCACCTTGAAAGGGAGCTTCCGGGCAACTATTTCATGAAAGTGCTCACGTATCCGCACAGCGTGGTACGCGAGAAGAAAATGGCTATGGGGGCAGGCGCAGACAGAATCTCTAAGGGAATGACGCTCTCATTCGGTAAGGCATCCATGGTAGCTGCAAGAATAAAGAAAAACCAGAATGTTTTCATAGTTAAGGTAAAGGCCGATAAAACAAACGTTGCGAAAGAAGCGCTTAAGAGGGCATCATCAAAGCTTTCAGGCACTTACAAGATAAACATTGAAAGGAAAGTGGCAGCCTAATTCCTAAATACATATACGGATTGCATGAAAATATTGCTTCAATTTCCAGAAGGGCTTAAGCAGCATGCTCTGAAGCATGCCAAAGCTCTAGAAAAAGAAAGAAACGAAGTGTTTGTTTCTGCAACTCCGAGTTTCGGCGCCTGCGACCTTGCAATAGAAGAAGCGAAAGCAATAGGGGCAGACAAGCTCGTGCATTTTGGCCACAACGAATTCAAAAAAGCGAACTTTAACGTTGAATATGTCCCATATGAAATTGATGCCGACATGAGCATACTAGACAATTCGCTAGATATGCTCAAGGAATACAAGAAGATAGGCATAGTTACAACTGTGCAGCACCTGCACCAGCTTGGCCAGGTAAAGGAGTTTTATTCAAGGAACGGTAAGGAAATATTCATAGGCAAGCCTTATGGCTTTGCAAAGGCGCATGGCCAGATACTCGGATGCGATGTCGGAAGCGCATCAACAATAGACAGTATAGTGGAATGCTTTGTATATTTCGGCGGAGGGCTATTCCATCCTCTGGGCGCCGTATATGGAACCACAAAGCCTTTTCTCTCCATAGATCCATTCATAAAGAAGATGGAATGGCTCGACAGATACAGGGAGATACATAGTAAGGCATCAAAAGGCAAGATAATGAGAAGCATTGATGCAAGGAAATTCGGAATACTGGTGAGCACGAAGACAGGCCAGCACAACATGAACCTTGCGAAGATGCTGAAGAACATTATAGAAAGCAATGGAAACGATGCCGCAATATTGATAGGAGATACTTTTGACTTCTATTCTTTGGATAACATGCTGGAGTTCGACGCGTTTGTCAGCACTGCATGCCCAAGAATAGCAACTGATGACATAGACAGGGTAAGGAAACCCCTCATGAACGCTAACGAAGTGCTTGAGCTCATGAAGATAAGGAAGCAGGAATAGATCCATAGATTTCTGTCAATATATATCCACGGAATATTGACTCTGAAGATGGATAGATGGATAAAATGAGTATTAGATAAACAAAAATAACAATAAAAAAAAGAAAAAGAAGGCAGGATTATACTGCCTTCAGGTTTGCAGTTGCCATCTGGACGTAATATACGCTTGACGATCCAGAGACTGTGTATGCAGCCCAGATTGCTCCAGATACCAACGTACCTGTATTTATCCCTGAGTTTTGTCCGGTTACAAGAGTTACAGATTGGCTTTGGCCTGAGTTGAATGAACCTAGAACATTTGCTGCGCCTCCAACAGAACCGCCATTAAAAGTGTTCATTGAATTGAAGCTTGAAATCTGTGGGTCGCTGCTAACCTGTGGCACTCCTCCTGATGTTGTGCTTCCCTGCGGCACGAACACTATATTTGCAGAAGCCCAGTTTGTGCCTGTATTCTGGCCTATTGTCACTATCAAGTTTCCTGTAGTATGGCTTAGTATTGGCGATGAGCATAAGAATCCAGAATATGCTACACATGATGTTCCAAGAGCTCCTGCACCATTGAATACACCTATGTTGAAGAGGACTCCCAACACTACGGCTATGATCAATATAGCCCAACCGTATGTCATCAAGTACTCCATTGCGCTTTGTGCTTTCCGTGTTTTGGCATGTAACGTCATTTTATCACACATTTTCACTATTAAGTGCAACAGATATATATAAAAAGGTTAAGCTATTATGGCAGGTTAAATGCGTCGGGATATTGGAAGTATATAAAAGAGCGGAGAATAGCATCAAGTGCCTCACGTAATGATTAGTTTTTGTAGCGTTTACTAGTAATTGGTCACAACGAATAGAATTGTTGCTGTGTTGCATCTTCTGTAGATGAGCCTAACTCAAAGCGCGATGGAGGCAAGGAGAATCGAACTCCTGTCTGCAGAATGTCAATCTGCTATCCTGCCACTAGACTATGCCTCCTTTGATTTCTGCGTTTTGTTATTTTGCTAATTTACTCAATCAAGCTTTAAAATATAGCCGTCGTGCGCAACTTCCGAGTTCTTGAATATGTGCCTGGCTTCATCAAGAAGCTTCTGCGCATTCCTGTATCTTGCGCTTATGTGCGTAATTACAAGCATCTTCGCCTTTGCTGTTTTGGCAATTTTGGCAGCTTCGACAGACGTGGAATGCTTTCTTTCTACTGCAAACTCTTTCTCCCCATCAGCATAATTGGCTTCGTGTATAAGTACGTCGGCACCTCTTGCGGCGATCTCGGTGTTTTTGCAGGGCCGCGTGTCAGTTGCATACACTATTTTCTTCCCTTTCTCCTTTCTCGATACGCTTCCTAGCCCTATTACCCTTCCATTTGCATTTATCTTCCCTTTTTCGCTAATGAACCTGAACATCTCTCCCTTTATGCCTAACCTCTCGCATTTCTCTTTTATGAACCTCGTCTTTTCGCTTTCCTCAAATACATAGCCGTATGTTTTCGCAGAATGTACAAGCTTGAATGATGAAATGGAGAATCTTTTGCCTCTGTAAACGGTTCCTCCCCTAATTCCTTTTATCTCTACATTATATTTTATCATCGCACTGTCAAAGAAAATTAAGGATCTTGCCCTCTTTTCTTCGCCTTTTGGGACGTATATTGAAAGCCGCTCTTTCCTTCCGTTGATCGCCATTGTCCTAAGGAGGCCTGGCATTCCTATGACATGATCCCCGTGCATGTGCGATATGAATATTGCCTGAACCTTAGAGAAGTTAATGCCGAACTTCATCATCTGCATCTGCGTCCCCTCGCCGCAGTCGAAGAGGTATATCGAGCCATCGTATGCAAGCGCAACGCTGGGCATCATCCTTTCTTTTGTTGGCGTAGCGCCAGATGTGCCAAGAAACGTTATCTCCGCATTATCACCTAAATTGTACTAAATTATTATTGTGTTTTATTACGCTAATTACTCTATATCAATAGATATTACTTTCTTCTTAAGGTCTATGGATTTTACATTCAGTTCTGGAAAACTGCTTCTCAGTTCATCAAGATCTGGCTTCTTCCTGCCTCTTGCAAATTCTATCAGCCTGTTTATCCCGTGCATATGCCTGAATATTGCGTCACCCCTCTCTTTGTATCCTATTATCTCGGTTTCGTATTCATTGAGCAATGACTTCTGCTTTTCTATGCTTGCCGCAAGCTCCATGTACCCTATATCCTCTTCTGGCTCTTCTCTTTTCTGCCTGAAGAACTCGTCCAGCGCCTTGCTAAGCGAATCAAAGCCAAGCGGCTTATAATCGTCGTATTTGCCTATGTCAGAGATCGAGTAATCTATGTATGCCCCTGATACATCCGCATATATTCTTGGGGAAGGCTGCGCCTTCACTTCTGATACGAGCCTATGCACTTCCTTAGTCAATTTCTCCTTTGCAATAGCAGAGGCAATGGCCTTGCTTGCGGTTTCTTTTGGTGATAGACCTGCCTTGATTATCGTATCCTCTGCGTAAAGAGGACCGAAATCGAAATGCCTTAGAAATGATTTTATCAGCCTGTCCTCATCATTACTTATCTTCTCTATTGAATCGCTTATGTATCTTTCATCTATCGAATCTAGATCCATGTTCGTGCCTTCAGGGAATGAATATTGCGATTTTCTCGCAATGAGCCTGTCCTTCTGATGGATTGTTTTGTACACGCTGATAATGGAGCCTCCGTGAAGGAGCATTATGTTCCCCTTGCCGAACATCTCAACCACTATTTCATATTCCATATCATGCCTTGCCCTTAGTTTCATAATTAGTATCCTGTCCATGAAGTGCTGCTCTATTCCAGTTACCTTTGCCCCTTCAACAATCCGCATGACTTCTGTTGCAAAGCCTGTTTTTCTCTCAACTTTTTCCTCGTATTCTGTCAAGTTTATGGATTTGAGAAGGTTTATGTAAATCAGTCTCTTTACTATGGAGCTTGAGGAAAGGTGTATCTGGAACTCGTTCTCCCCAATCTCCTGGAACTTTCTTATGAACATTCCCTCTGTCTGCACAAGCTCTTTTGCAATTGCGCCTAGCTCAAGGGAGGCAATCTCTCTCATTTTGTTTGCCTCCTCTTCCTGGCTCCTTCCTCCTTAGCTATCTTTGAGAAGCTCTCTATCACGCTCTTCACGTTGCCTGCAGTTTCGATAGCAGTGCCAATCTGCACTATGTCCGCCCCAGATTTATACGCAAGCCTAAGCTTATCGTTGTCCGTTATTCCGCCGGCGACAACGTAAGGCACAGTTATGGCGCTCTTTACCTCTCTTATTATATCTGGAGGGATTGGCCCCGAGCCCTGCATTGCAGGATTCGAGCCAGCATCTGTTATGATGAGCCTGTTTCCAAGGAACTCCCCTGCTGTTGCAAGGGCCGAAGCTATCTTTGGCTTTTCCCTTGGCACCATATTCGCGTCGCCTACCCATCCTACTGTTCCTCCAGGATGTACGACTATATAGCCAACCGGAAGAGGTTCTAATTTCAGATGCTTTATTATAGGTGCAGACAGCATCTGGGCCTGTATTATCCAGTAAGGGTTCCTTGCGTTGAGCAGGGACATGAAGTAGACAGCATCGGCATACCTTGTAAGAGTCGCTATGTTCCCCGGGAAGAGGACTAGCGGCGTTCCTCCTATATTATCCTTTACCCTTTTCGACACGTAGTCGAGAAGTTCTCCTTGCGCGCCTATGCTCCCTCCAACAAGTATAAGGTCGGCCCCATGCTCCACTGACGCCACTGCGGATGCGACTGCCTCGTCCGGAGTCTTGTAGTCCACAGGATCTATGAGCGAGAAGAGCATTGCACCTTTCGTGTCCAAGGTTTCGTAAATATATTTCTCTGTTTTTCCGGCTTTCATCAAATCGGTATAGAATCTCAATAACAGTTTTTATCTCTTTACTTCTGCAAGGGTAGGAGAGGTATTGGTATTTGCGTGCTCTGGGGTCTTTTGTGCATTCTTGGAGTTTCCTTCGGATTTCAAGCCTAGCGCATATATAGAATTCCTGTAATCATAAAACAGCGCATAGCCCTTTTTCTAGACCACCCAGAACTTCCCGACATTTTCCTTATACTGATCTGAAAAGGATTCTGCATCGTGGGTTAGGATATAACCAAACGTTAAATTTCGTATCCATTGAACCATGCGTTTATGGGATTTATCTCCTCGCTTCCAAAAGCGATTTTGGCGCAGGCGCGTAAACATAAAGCGTTCCGTTATAGTCGCAGAACAATGCGTAGCCTTTTTTCCAGACTTCCAAAAATGCCTCTGCGTTCTTCCTGTTTGCGTCATCCTTCGGTATCTTATCTCCTGCCATGATGTATGCCGCATTAAGGGCAAAATCCAGAGATGCGTATGTTGCAACTTCTTTTGGAAGTTCAATCTTTTCGTTCTTCATCGCCTTTGAAACTTGCGCCAATGTAGCCTTTATCACTTTTGCATCCAACGCACCTGCCGCATCCCCAATGCCGACTTCATTAAGCGCGTGCGCCACTGTTCTATCTGCAACTGCCCTTGAAGTATTCGGCATGTGTATTACTCCTGGCTTTGCATTTGGATCTTCCTCCTGCCTTTTTATTATGGAAGCAGTTTCCATCAGCATCTCTTTCGCGATCGCATTTCTGGCAGCATCGAAAGCTTTGCTCCAATCTTCACCATAAAACAGTTTCCATTCCTTCTTTGGAGCATTATCGTGCTTGAAGAAATCCACGTTCTTTATAGAAGCGAGGAAAGCGTTTGCCTCCTTCTGGATATGTTGCGGAATCGATTCTATGCTTTTTTGCTCCTGCTCCATGCGCGCATCACTGCTTGGAAACTTTTAGGAACTCCTCAACAAGTTCCTTGCCCCCTTTCTCAACGCTTACCTTTGGGGAATATCCTAAAATGCGCTTTGCCTTGTCTATGCTAACTTGCCTGTTGCTAGTTAGAAAGCGCAGCTCATCAACGTCAAGATCCCTGGTCTTCGCTATTATTTTAACCATGAATTCATTGAGATGCTTCATGGGCCTCTCCACGCCGAGCAAATCAGCAGCCATGTTTATCAACGACTGCTGCGTATGCATAGCTCCGTCAGTTATGTTGAATATTTCGCTTGTCCTGTCCGGAGTCTTCTCAGCAGCAAGCAGGAGCGCATTCGCAGCATCATTCTCATGTACTATGGCAAGATTGTTCTTGCCGCTTCCTATTATATACATCTTGCCTTTGCTTATGGCATCGAATACCTTGAAGAACGATTTCTCAAACCCTGTGCCGTATATTGTAGAGAGCCTTAGTATGGTCGATGGAAGCGACGCTGTGAACTTTGATATCTCCTTCTCTGCGAGCAGTTTGCTATATCCATACCTATCCTCTGTCTTTGGCCTGCTCTCCTCTGTTAGCATTTCCTTTCTCTTTATCCCGTACACGTCAATGCTGCTCGGATACACGAACCTGTCAGCGCCCGCCTTTTCCGCAGCTTCAAGGATATTCCTTGTCCCTTCCACGTTAACGCTGATTATCTCTGATGTGAACTTCTTGTTCTGGCTTACTATGGCAGCAAGATGGAAGACATAGTTTGTATTCTTGCATGCATCTTCGAGTACATGCCTGTCAGAAATATCCCCTATGTAAGGTATGACTCCGGCAGGAAGGGATACGACCCTGTCATTGCTCTTCACAAGCGCCTTTACTTTGAATCCTTTCGCTAAGAGCTCCTTTATCAGCCTCTGGCCTAGCTTGCCGTTGCCACCTGTAACGAAACATGTTTTTGCCTTCCCCTTGTCCATTCAAATACGCTGGGTGAATTTTAATGAATACAACTGCATGATAATATATAAAATCTTGATGTGCATCCGCGCATCTCATATGTTGTTAAGCCTTGACTTCAACTCCTCTATGCTGAGCTTTGTAGTAAGTATCGGTATCTTCTCTATCTGCGCTATCTTTATGGCAAGCTTGTCCATCGAATCTATGTTCCTTATGACAACTATCCTTGGCTTTATTGGGGCAACTCTTATTACCACCATCGGGGACCTCCCTGTGGAGACCTGATCGAATATGAAAGCGCGCTCCGAAGTAGAACCGAAGAGCTTCGGGTATTCGCCTGGCGCCACTTCCAGTATAAGCCTGATGCTGTCTATTAGGGTATATCCGAAGATCTTTATCGAATCGAGATAATTCGGGTTAGCCGCTATTTTAGCCTCTATTATCCGCGCGAAGTCCGTGCCGCTTATCGGCATTGAGAAGTCCTTGAGAAGGTAGAACTTATCCTCGTCGTCTTTTGAAGGCTTCATTTTCTCCAGATTCCTTATAACCTCTCCCCCTTTAGAGTTGTCTATCTCGACAAGGGCTGTCACGAACCTCCTTATCACATTCACTCCTGGACTTGTCCTCCTGTTCCCTTCATAGTCGCTTATTGTAGACGCAGATATTTTTATGTACTGCGCAAGTTCCGTCTGAGATATGCCGAAAAGTTCGCGCCACTTCTTCATCACGCTGCCAGGGCTTTCGGAAAGCGCTATTTCTCCTGCTATTCTCTCTTCGAGTGTGTCCATATGTTGCACCAGTACTTAATCCTGATTATTCTTCCCTGTCTTCCCATTTCCTTGCTTGGTTCCCTTTTTGCCACCCTTCTCTATCTTGCTGTATTCTGCTTCTATAAGGGCTCTTTTCTGGTCTTCCTGATTGCTCTGCAGTTTTCCAGGTCCCTTTATCAGTGCATATATTATGATTATTACGCCTGCGGCAAACAGCAGTATCGTAAATATTGAGCCTATTCCCTGAAGAAAGAGCAAGGTCTCTGAATTTTTGCTAAATATATAATACACTTCGTTTGTAGATTGCGATGGATTGTAGAATATCGCATAGTAGCTGCCATTTTGGAGCAGGCTCATGTTTTTGTTAAAGTATGATGATGAAGTTGAAGAATTAATATAAGGGAATGAGCCTGATGTTGTATTGGAAAGCCCTTCTATCAATCCTAATCCTTCAAGCGATTTGAACCTGGGAAATGTGCCAGTGCTGTTGTATGCAGAGCTTAGCCTGCTGAAACCGCTTGAATTGAGAAGAAGGAATGTTGTGGAATTTGTGGATTGGAAAAAGATCGTCACTATCTGCGAATTGTTCACTATAAGCGGTACGTAATAGTATTTGCCGTGCCCAAGCGACACGTTCGACGGGATCTGCCCATACGGAGATGACGTGATAGACATGCTTATTATTACGAAGAGAATTATAGAAGCTGCAAGGACTATAAGTCCTTTCTTGGCTAGACTTTTATTCATAGAACCACTTATTTACGTATGATTAATCCTGATAATAATTATATATCCTTTTATGCATCCTTTATCCGTTGCTTTAGATGGAAAAAGTAAAGTTTGGCATAAAAGGGCTTGACGCGATGCTGTATGGCGGCATACCTTTAGGAAGCCAGGTAATACTTGGAGGAGGGCCAGGAACGGGGAAGACACTGCTATCATTCGAATTCCTATACAACAACGCCAAACTTGGCAACAACTGCGTGTTCTTCGCATTTGACGAGGAACCGGAAAGAGTGATAACAGATTTTAAGCTTGCATTCCCGAAGCTCAGCGATATAGACCAATTGCTCATCGAGAAGAAAATATCAATAGTGGGCGATGAAACCACTGCTGGAATATCCGCAGCAGGTGACCAGTCTGACTACCAGTTTGGAAAATTAGTCTCTGAGATAGAATACATAACAACTTCAGCAAAGGCCAATAGGATAGTGATAGATTCCATATCCTTGCTTAAGATAATGATCAACAACGAACTTTCATACAGGAAAGCCATGATAGCGCTCCTGTCCAACCTAAGGAGGCTTGGCCTTACTTCAATAATGACTGCGGATCTGCACAGCCTTGAGCAGAGCAACCTTCATTTTACCCCGGAGTACTTCATATTCGACGGTATAATAACAATGTACCAGAAAGGATTGGATAGCAAGCGGCTGCTGACAATGGAAGTGATAAAGATGCGTGGGTCAAAGCACAGTTTCGAAGCTGCGCCTTACGAGATAATAGATGATGGCATAAACGTTCTTTCGGCGCAGGAGATAATGTAATGGTTCTTGGAATGTCATTGCACGATGAGGAAAGCATAGCTGCACAGAAGTTCCGCAATACAAAGAAGTACTTTTATGCGTTGATTGCACTCGCCGCAGCCGCGCTTCTCTTCTACATAGCTGCCCTTGCGAACGCTTCAGGTTCGTGCAATTACATAATTCTGCAGGGGAGCAGATATGACTGCATATATTCTGCCGCGCTTGCATCCAACTCCCCCCAGATGTGCGGACCTCTTCCGCCGCTGATGTCATCTGAATGCTATTCCGCAATAGCCGAAAGCACGCTCAATTCGAGCCTGTGCGCATCTTCCGCAGCTGCAAACGAAAGCTATGGAAGCTCATGTTTCCTGTACGTTGCAAACGCAACAAATAATTATAAGCTATGCTCGGGCTCGCTTCCGCAGGACAGGCTTGCGTGCGTGCTGGGCATCTCTTATCCTGCACGCAATGCATCTATGTGCTATTCCCTGAGCAACGGGACCCAAAAGGAAGAGTGCATAAACACGGTTGCCATTGGAAATGCCATCGAATCTGCATCTCCTGCAGGATGCTCATACCTTGAAGGCACGATGGCTAACGTAGACATTGGCATGATATTGTCAGGATTTACAATTAATGAATCAGAAGCCCTTGTCGAGGAAGTTAGCCTGAACAGCAGCATATCAAGCAAGGACTTCTGCTTGGCGGTGGCTGCCATAAAGCAGAAAAACTACACATATTGTGCAGGCATAAGCAATCAGTATATTGCTGGCGTGTGCTATCAGCAGTTTACGTATAATGCCTCACAGGAATACAATAGTACGCAGCGAAATTCCACATGTGCAGGTAATGCATACTGCAGCTACTTCATATCCCTGTCCAATGCAGTCTCTTCAGGAAATGTTTCGGCATGCGGAAATCTTCCGGAGCAGTTATCCTACCAATGCTATTCCAATATAGCCTTAAATAAGGGAAATTTCTCCATCTGCAAACTGATAAATAATGCATCCGTGCAATATTCGTGCGAATTCCAGGCTGTTTATAACGGCACTAGCACAAACGGCAGCTGAATATAATGAAAGGGATAATAGTCGGGATTGATGAGAGGCCGGACAAGAGGCACAGCTCTTATTATCTGCTTTGCATCGAGGGAAAAGGATGCAGCCTAATGCAGTTGAGGAGCAATTTTGTACTCGATGCAGGGTCTTTGGTAGATGCGCAGATACAAAACGGCGTGATAACGAATGTTGAGGTGGAAGACACATCCGCGTATCCCGGCTATTCGGGATTGATCGATGCTTTCGTAAAGATAGCCGTAAAAAAGGCGATAAAGGATTGCGGAAATGAGAAATTGGACGCAATTACAAATTCGATGGGAAAAAAGATCAGGGAAGCCGCAAGAGTCATAGCTAAAAAGGTGATGTGCGCTGCTCCGGTGTTCGTGAGGTTCCACAACGATGCTGATGGAGCGAGCGGTGCATATTCGCTTTACAAGGCAATAGGGTCCTTTTCCGCAAAAATCGGTTTTTCGGATAACTCTAAGATCAAGTGGAAGATGCATAGGAGCGTTGCCTATTCAAGGGAGGACGCGCTTGAAGACCTGAGCGCTTTGCTGGGGGCAGTGTCTGTGGAAAAACCGCTGCTTGTGATAATAGACTTCGGCACTACAGAGGAGAGCAACGAAGGATACGAGATGATTAAGGATGCTGCAGACGTAATATGGCTTGAGCATCATCCTCCAAGGGGCAGCCTGAAGTTTGCACATATGCAACATTACATAAACCCGTGGAATTTCGGGGGCGACTCTAATTATACCGCAGGATATCTAACATGCGAGCTCAGCAGATACATTGCTGAAATAGACAACGATTGCGAAAAAGAAGCATCGCTCTTCGGAGACCATAGCATATATGCAAAAGGGCAGGGCTGCGGCAAGGATCTTGCAACTCTCCTCGACTTGCTCACCAGCGACAAATCAATAGCTTTCGCTAGCTACGAAAGCGGTCTCACCCCCATAGATATACATAAGATAGTATCGGACAAGGGGAAGGCGAATGAGCTGGTAGAGTATGCAAATGCCAGAATGGAGGAGATGATAAGGCATGCGATGAATATTGTGAGAAAGCGCATGATCGGGGAATCATATGTTTATGTATTGGATTTTTCAGCGCTCAGGGAAGGGAGCAGCAACAAGTTTCCTCTGCCGGGGAGATTTTCTACCAGGATGTCGGACTACATAGACGGGCTGGGAGAATCGGGCAATATACTTATACTTACGTTCTCAAGATATATCTCTATAAGGATAGGAGAAAGGCTCAGGGGCAGGATAGACCTAAATGAAGTGATAGACAAGGTGGCGAAGCTCAGCGATAGAATAGAATCTGGCGGGGGGCATATGAGCGCAGGGAGCATAAAGATAAAGGAGGATTCAGACAGGAATGCGATAATAGGCGAGATAATAGGCGTAATAAGAGACATGATATAATGGGCGATGTAGGGAACTTTGATATTTCAGGCAAGCCATGTGCGCTGATCTTCAGGTTCGATGGCGACATAGAGAAGCTGCTGAACGATGCTGCAAGAAGATGCGCGGATGACAAGATTGTGCTGCTTATAAGGTATGACGACAAGTATCTCGATATGCTTGTTCCCGCATATGTAAATGCGCTTGTGAGAAAGAGGGAAGGCAGCATGAAGGCGAATACAATAGAGAAAGAGACATTGCTGTTCATTGCGCATACGCTTAACATAAGGGAAGCAATAGAAAGGGCAGGGATGAAGCGTGGAACATGCATATTATTCTCGAACGACGAAGAGACTGCGAAGGACTTCGCTAGTGTGGAGAAGCTTGTCATAACCAAGGAGATAAGCATATCTCTTGATTTTGATTCAAGCAAGTACGTTGCAGACCTTGGCACTGGCGATTAGGATACGATCGAGAAAAGCACATATCCCAATGCCATGCTTGCAAGTATCATCACTATCCATACATATATTATCTCCTTGGCGGGTTTCTTCTTTATTATCCTGTTCCTGTAGCTTAATCCTGCCCCGTATATGCTAGTGGTGAATATCTGCGTGTTGGATAGCGGGATGCCGAATAGCGTTGCAATCTCCACAATAAGCGTGGATGCAAACTGAGAGTTGAGCGAATTAAGGTATCTTATCGTTATTATGTCGCTGCTTATTCTCTTTAGTTCCCTGCCACTGAGCAGGAAGCTGCCTATTATTATCCCAGATATCGCTATTGGAAGGTTGTATACGCTGCTTGGGAGCGAAGAATAGAGAAGCCCCATGGTGTTAGCGCCCAGGGTGAATGCGGTGAAAAATGAGACGATTATCAAAAGCAGCCTTATCCTGCCTACTGTTTTCCATATGTGCCTCTTGTTGACCAAATGGTTTGATATCCTCATCATGAACAGCACAAGTATTATGGAGACTATCGGCGCCAGCACCCAGAATGAAGACATCGAGAGAAGAAACGTCAGGTTTGTCTTGAAACCGCTTGCGATGCTGATGCCCAGTATTGCGCTCGAAAAGGTCATTGACAATGACTGCGGCACTTTCTTAATATGCGAATATATGAATACTATTACCCCTATGGAAAGCGCCACCGCAACTGCAAGCGGCGAAGAGTTTGGAAGAAGCGCATAGATGCCACCTTTAAGTATCTGCCCTTGCATCACAAGCCCGAGTATATATCCCGCGACTGTCAACAGTATACCGAATCTCTTCGATACCGCCCTACCAGATATTATCGCGCCAGAGCATGCGGAAAGGTTGTTGCCTGCTACTAGCGCTATGAGGATGAATGACAGGAAGAATATTATTAAGTCAAGCAAATGGCATCACCTAATCCCCACAGGGAAGCCTGCACGGTTTGCAATTTCCTGGCAGGAAAACCCAGGATTTGAAAAGTGGAGCGGAAGCGAGCCATGCGTGCATGTATCTTTTTTCATAGCATCAACCAACAAATATTCGGAAATGGGCTGTTTCTAGAAGGAGAAGGCGCGCCTCCAAACGCATTCCCTTCTACGACTGCAGAATCGGCAGTTGCATGCAATGCAGATGGATGGGGGCTTATATTTGCGGTTTTCATTGAATCACATTTGTAAGCCCACGTTTTAACGCGTGGGAGAATCTTATGAGATTATAGAAGACATTATCGTCATGAGCGTGTCGGATGAGTCCTCGCAGTAGTCTAATATGTCATCTGCGCGGTGCGCGGTCTCCATCAGGTGGTAAAAGTCCTTGAAGTTCACCTTTCCGGAATATGCATAATCCAGAAGGGCTTCCTTTATCTCGTCCCCTGCCTCCTCGAAATCTTCTACTATCTCCCTAAGGTCGCGTATCTTGTAAAGGTCGTCTTCGCGGTACATGTCGCGGAGAGCCTTTAGCGCAGACTCCGCAAGGCCGTTTATATCTATAAGCTTGTTTATTATCGTCTTCTCAAGCCTTGCGCTCTTTACCTTATACCTCCTAATTTCCCTTGCAAGGTTGTACATGGAGTTTATTATGTTATCCTGCTGGTCGAGCAGAGCGAGTATCTTGTCTATAATGTTTGGGGCTATTGCTCCTGTGGTTATTGCGTTAGATATCCTGAATTTCTCCTTGTCCGACCTCTTTTCCAGCTCCCTTATCCTGCCTATGCCCTCCTCTCCGTTCAGGAACGACAGCAGCGCGCCGTTCGTCTCCAAAGCTATGCTTATCATCTTTGCGCACTGTGAAAGTATTGTCTGTTCCCCGCCGGTGAATAGCGCGTCAGAGAATTTGTGGACTATTTCCATTAGAGGGTATATTTGAAGTGCTCAATATAAATATGAGTTGTTCTGCTTTGCATCTGCATTGAGGAGAGAGTATATTCTGTGCGCTTTCTTCCTCCCTATATTGTCGACTTTCATGAGCTCATCAACTCCTGCATTGGCCACAAGCTTTATGCTTCCAAATTGCGAAAGCATGTCCTTTGCTATCTTTGCACCTACACCAGGCATAGATGACAATATAAGAAGCTGCCATTCATAGTCCGTATATGCCTTCTTTATCCCTACAAGCCTCGGCTCCCTTTCCTTCCCTTCCTGTTCCCTCTCAGCTATCTTTGAGATTATCAATGCACTTTCTTCCGGAGATCCGGAGAAGAGAACCTGCATGTTGTATTCGGTATACATTTTCATTACCGCGCCGATTATGGCGTTTTTCGAGAGGCGGAAGCCTTCCCCGTCATCCTCTATCAGCAGCATCGGCTTCTCGAAGCTCTCCTTCATCCTTTCCGCCTGGTCGAATATTCTGGAATTGATTATAGAGCCTGCAAAATCTGAATACGTCTTCCTTTCTATGCATATCCTATCAGATACTATGTAGTCTCCCACAGGCATGGTGCGGAACTCTAGCTCTACATTTAATCCTTCAAGCCCGGATATTACCTCAGGATTGCGCTCCCTGCTGTCTATTATAACCTTTATATTAGCCATAGCACCAGTATTAATTGCAAAGAAACTGTAAATAATATTTGTTTAAACAGTATTTATAGATGGCGATTATGTGTCACGCATGGTAAGCAAAAGGAAAAGGCCCTCGCGCGATGACTATATGCTCAAGGAAGCGCTGAAGATAGAGGACGGGGTGTTTGACATGCGCACAATGCTGGCGCTCAGGAAACTATTTACAAAGGAGATAATAGAAAAGTTAGATTTTATAATAGGCAATGGAAAAGAATCCAGCGTGTATCTTGCGGATTCTGGCGCAGCCATAAGGAAGGATTTCGTAGCCGTAAAGATATTCAAGATGGAAACGTCAAGCTTCAAAAAGAGGAGCAAGTACATGGCGGGCGACCCGCGGTTCAAATTGATAAAAAAGGGCATTTATGCTGTTGTAAATGAATGGTGCAAAAAGGAATACGGAAATCTTAAGATGGCCGAAGAGGCAGGAGTCCATGCGCCGAAGCCATACGCGTTCAGCAAGAATATACTGGCAATGGAATTCATAGAGAATAACGGGGCCCCTGCACCGCTGCTCAAAAGATCAACGCTGGGGAATCCTGAGAAAGTGCTGGGGGCAATACTTTCCGACATAAAAAAGCTTTACGGGAACGGGCTGGTGCATGCAGATATCAGCGAATACAATATCCTTATAGGCAATGGAGAAACCCCTTACCTCATAGATTTCGGACAGGCCGTACTATCGAAACACCCAAGCTCCGGAGAATTCGTAACGAGGGACGTGAATAATATACTTAATTACTTCATGGATAAATACGGAATAATTAAGGATGCAAAGGCAGAAATCTCAAGAATAATATCATAGGGAAAGTTTGTAGAAAAGGCTTTTAGCAGAATTAATCAATTAGTAATTATGCGTGGGGAGAAAAAAAGAGCGGATGGGGGTTTGCTTAGCGCTATTGATAAAAATACAAAGACCCAGAACAATAGGGAAGAACTTCTGAAAGGGATGCTATTAAAGAAGAATATAACTTCATGGTATGAGCCATGCCATTTCAGGATAGCGCACAGCGAAAAGTCATACCTTCCTGATTTCGTCACATCGATATTCATAGGAGGCAGGCAGGTCCTAATAGAATGGCATACAAATAAGGATACAAAATACTGCAGAAAATTAGAGGCGATAAAGGATTATTACAATTTCTATATAGTTCTCGCATATCAGGTGAATGAGAAGGAGTATTCCAAAATTAGGGGGGGCATGGGATATGGCAATAATAAGGGAAAGATGGTCGATGAGCTATGGGCTATCCCGTATCCTATAAAAAAGTCCCCTGAAATGCAAAGGCGCGAAGCAATCAGCGCACTTTCTTCCATTAAGATTATTGGGGGGGCATTCTGGCACCCAGATATAGGGGCATACGGAAAGCTGCTCAGGGAGACATTCGTTGATGCGCGGGCAAAGGGGATGATAAGCAGGCGTTTGGAAGAACTGCTGAGAAAAGGGGGCATAAGGAAAGATGCCGAGAGAAATCTTGCAAGGCAAATAAGAGAATCTAATAAATTAGAAGAACAGCGCGGGCTTGAAAGGCATATGTAAGGGAAGGCAGCTAAATAGCGCCATTAATGCAGGAAGCCTTTGCTTCTGAGTTTTTCTTTGTCCATCATGCTGTATCTCCATAGGATGTCCCCTCTCTTATCTGGTTGTGCTTCCCATGGCTTGACAAGAACTACGTCCTTCTCCTTTATCCAGAATCTTCTCTTTAGCCTTCCTGGTATGCTGCAAACCCTCTCGTTCTTATCCTCGCAGTCAACAAGGAATTTAGCGGCGCCAAGGCTCTTCGCAACTGTGCCTACAATTTCCCCTTCCTTAGGCATAGGGCTTTCCTGGGGAACTAAAATCTTTTTACTGAACATAAAAACACTAATAATATTTGACAGAATATCTTGCGCCGCAAGCCTCGCACACTATTGTGGCGAAGCCCCTTTCCACGGATTCGGTATGGGTATCTGGCTTGTTGCACTCCTTGCATATCACATACATTTCAAAGAACTTTTTTATTTTTAAATTCAGCTCTTCCGCATTGACCTTTCCGCTTATCACGAGCCTTCCCTCATCGAGTATTAGGTGTGCGCCAAGCTCCTTTGTAAGATAGTTCATCAGCTCTTTTTTGTCCCTTCTTGCAACCTCTGCTATCTGCGAAAAGTTCCTAAGCAATGTCTTGCTTCCCTGCACTATGGAATCCGCCTCAGGTATCCTAAAATCTATGTTCTCCTCGCTCAGGTTAGGCATGCTCTTAAATGCGCTATCAATGAGCTTTTCATATTCCGCATCTGTTGCCAAAAATATCACAGCAATAATCATCGCCTTTATAATATATATCTCTATCCATTCATCATATCCTTGGATTTTTATGATTATGCTATCAAAGACAAGAGGCACTGGGGGAGCTATAAAAGCCTCTTCTGAAGACTTTGAAGTTGAAGAGATAACTGAAAGGGGCAGAATACTCTCAATAGGCAGAAGATTCACGCCTGGGGAATTGGGGGAGGCTGAGGATCCGGAAGGAAAATTTACAAGATTTGTCCTGGAGAAGAAGAATTGGGATACGCCTAGAGCAATAAGGGAGATCGCGCACAGGCTTGGAAGGGGATGGAAATCCATATCATATGCAGGTATGAAGGACAGGATTTCCACATCAACGCAGCTTGCCAGCATATATGGAATAAAGCCAGAGGATCTGAATAAAGTGGCGATACGTGATATCCGCATAAACTGCGCATGGCTGTCCAATGAGCAGGTAAGGCTTGGATCACTCATTGGAAACCATTTCAAGATAGTTATAACGGATGCAGAAGATCCAGAAGCGGCACATAAGACGATTGATGCACTGGGAGGGAGCATGCCAAATTACTTCGACGCACAGAGGTTCGGAATCAGGCAGAATAATGTTTCAATAGGGCTGCACCTCCTAAAAGGGGAATACAAAGAGGCTGCAATTAGCTTTCTGACCGACACCAAGAATGAAAGAGATGCTGAAGCAGTTGAAGCCAGGGGGCGTCTTCTAGACAACATGGACTTTTCCGCTGCAAGGGGCTACTTCCCTAAATATCTCAGGTATGAGAGGCAGGTTATAGATTATCTTGCAAGATACCCGGATAACTTTGCTAATGCCCTGCGCATGCTTCCAAGGGGTCTAACGCTCATGTTTATACATTCTGTTGAGGATGCAATCTTCAATGCGTCGCTGGAATACATGATAAAGAACGAATTCTACGGAATAAAAATATGGTGTGGAGAAAATTCGTACGGATTTCAGGATATGGGTTCTGTATCAGCAGAGAAGAAAGGGATTCCTGTCCTGCCTCTTATAGGCTATGAGACAGATGATGGAACTATTACAGATAGGGAAAAAGAGCTTCTTGATGCTATTGGTATAACAAAAGATGCATTTAAGATAAAGGGTATCCCTGAATTAAGCATGAAAGGCGCTTTCAGGGCATGCCTATCAAAGGTCAATGATATCAGATGTGAAACTGAAGACAAGCTTGTGAAAATGTCGTTCTCGCTGCCAGCAGGCTCTTATGCAACTATTTTTATTAGGGAGATCACAAAAAATAAAAGCATCGAGATAAGCGACATAGCCCAGGAACTAAACATTTAATGATGCCGCCGATTGAAAGTAAACGCCGGAGCTGGGATTTCCCAAACTTCCCGATTTTATCACCAGGAAACTTATTTGAACCCAGAATGCCCTTCCGGGCAACCAGATCTCGAGTTTCGCCACTTGCGTGCTGGCGCATTACCTGATTCTGCCACCCCGGCAAACCTCCGGCGCTTAGTAATCTTTTTATTAGTTGGCGACAGATTAAAAACGTATGTTTATATGTTGCTGATATAATGCCTGATGTTAAGCTATTTTTGAACAGAGAACACGGGATAAGGCTCTTCACAATGCTTATATTCATAATGCTGTCTATTGCCAGCTTTGGATTTGATGCATATCTTTTCTACGTATCAAACAGCGCATACACATTTGCAATCGCCGTGGTGTTTTTAGCACTCTCTATTGTAGCTGGCTTCTTCAATATACAATCCGCAATATGGTACTACAAATCCTATTTCTACTGGAAATACCTTAATGGGATAGAGAAGAATCTTATGCCCCTTAAGAGATTGCCTACTGTTGCTGTTGTAGTTCCATCCTACAATGAAGATGCAAATATGGTAAAGAAAAACCTGATCAGGCTAAAAACGCTAGAATACCCGAAAAACAAGATAAGGTTCTATCTTGCTGAAGATTCCACAAACCCGGAGATAACCGAAGAACTTAGGAAATTTTCGGAGAAGAATGGTATAATATTTACCCATAGGGCAAAGAGAGAAGGGTTCAAAGCAGGCGCATTAAACAACATATTGAAGTATTCGAATGAAGAATTGGTGGCAATC
>JAJYWY010000009.1 GCA_021791245.1 Microcaldota archaeon | reverse complement strand
CCTTTTTGGTCTGCGATGTATCTTTCTATGCTCTTATCCGAAACGTGCCCATGAGTTGAAACAAAATAGGAGCGTGTCCATAGCGTAGGAAGCCTTGAACGCAATTCAGAGAATTCTTGCCTGAGTGTCCTTGAACTAAATCCTTTGATTTGCCCTATTAGAAAATTTGGGGACATCTGTGGCGTTGCGAGAATGGACAGATGCACATGGTCTGGCATTACCTCAAGTGCAAGAATCTTGCATCCCAATTCCTTTGATTTCTGCCTAATCAATTCCTTCAACCTTATTTCTATTTTATCAGTCAGAACTTTCCTGCGATACTTTGGACACCATACAAAATGGTATCCGACATAATGCACGCTTGTCTTTGATGATATATAGCCTCTTGACATATACTAATATATGAAAGCAAACTATGTATACCTTTGCATACAGAAACGCCGGGAGAAGATAGCGATTGAAACCCGCTTTCATCCCACCCATGAATGGTGTGGGATTTCTCGCTATGCACGGTTAATCTAAATTTTATGAAGGTCTGCACCTCAAAAATTATTGATTCCAAAATTGAAGCACTGCTCTGCATGCGCGTGTATTTTACAAATCCAGCTCAAATGCGAATGTCGATTCCTCTATGCCAAAATTATATAATACCTCTGGATGTATCTCCCCAAAGAACCCTATTCTCTTTTTTTTGTGGAATATTGCCGCACATCTTCCGTCTATGAAGCTATTATGGGAGAATTCCCTTGTCTCGAAATCCGGTATTCCAATACCTTTCAACAAGGCATAGACTATAGCCTTCATATCGTTGAAATTCGCTTTTGGATCAGCCCATGCCCCTGCAACACCCCGCCTTTCTTCTGCCTTTCCGTTGTTTATAACGAACGACAGGTCAGCCTCAAATATCTTCTGCGGCATGCTGTCCTGCGCGGAAATGGCCAGATTCTTCATAAGGGACGTTAGAAGCCACGTCCTGAGCATCGTTATATTATGCGTCTTAGAGTCGAGTATTCTTATATATTCGTCTTTTTTAGGCACGCTTAGGCGCATCTTTGTGAAGTTCTGCTCCTCATTGACCAGATATGAGTTTGCCTCTTCTGTAAAGCCCAGCCCCACGAGCAGCCTTGAGACTAATCTGTCTACATTCGTATCTGCCTCAAGGGATCCCGGCTGCGATGCATACAATGGCATTTCCCTTATGTATTCATATCCGTATGCTATCGCCATATCTTCAATAACGTCCTGCTCGGATATTATATCAAGCCTGTACTTAGGAAGTGAGAAATTTATTTTCTTGCCTATAAGCTTTGCGTTATATCCCATCTTGTTTGCAAGCGAGATTACATTGTTGAATCCTATCGCAATCCCTATCTGTTCTTCTATCTTTATAAGGTCTATAGAGAGATTTTTCTCTGCCATCACCGGCGTCTTCACAATGCCTTCATCATACCTGACCGCAACCTTCTTTACATCGCCATCCATGTCGATGAACATGCATGCGAGCATATCTGCAATCTTCTCAACTATATACTTGTTAGTCCCGGTTATGTCTATGAACAGGTTTTTCGTGGATTCTGATATCTTGGTCCTTTCCGAATTTATGATTGGTATTAGGGCCAATACTCCCCCTGCGTCTTTCAGTACGGGGAACATGCCCTTTGCAATTGCGCCTTTTATGGTATACTTATAATCCCTGCCTCTACTGTCTATTTCTATAAGCCTGCTATATTTCATCTCTTCTTTATACTCTAACGGGACGAACGCCTCGTCTCCGAATGTGTCATATAAAATGGGCGGCTTCAATGCATTAAGATTATGGATCCCTATGGCAAGCTTTGATCTTTTTCTCCCGTATGTCTCGCTGAGTTTGTCGGTAAAATTGAGAAGTGCCTCTAGAGAACTGTCGTCAAGGGAAACGCCTTTTGCTACAAGCCCTGCTATAAAAGGCCTTACCTTTTTAACGCCAGCACCTACATCTATAAGCATATCCGCATCTTCTGCATTCAAGGAATAATTGATAGGTTTTGCTTTGTGCATGAAATGCCTGACAGAACGCGCAAACCCTACAGCATCAAGCAGGTCTGGCCTGTTCGGGGTTATATCTACTTCAATATAATCCTCGTTTATTCCCTTTAGCTCGATGCCCATTTTTGTTATCTCGAACGCGAGCTTCTTATCATCTATCTTAAACCTTAGCAGTCTTTCCAGATACGCCTTGTTGAATGAAACACCAGCCATTACAATCTCCTGATCCACCCTATACCGTTGTTGTACAACTCTGCTACGCTCTTTATCTTGCTGTTGCGCATGAGAGCGATCCTGTCTACGCCTATCCCCCATGCAAGCGCAGTTGTCTTCTTGCCTGCAGCACGTATTATTTCATGTCTGAGTATCCCTGCACCTCCTATCTCCAGCCATTCGTCCCTTTCCTTGTAATATGCCTGTATCTCGACTCCGGGCTCCACGAATGGGAAATAAGTAGGCATGAACCTTACCTTGAATCCCATCTGGCCAAAGAGCTTTGATAGGACATCGAACAGATTAGCTAGCGTCAGCTTATCTCCAACAATTATCCCGTCGCTCTGGTAGAAATCCGCAAGATGCCTGTAGTCTACAGTCTCATTCCTGAAGACCCTGCCTACGGAGAATGCTTTTATGGGAAGCTCCGCAGCCTTTATCTTTTCCATCCCGTAAAGGAACCTCGCAGTTACGCTTGTCATGTGCGTCCTCAATAACGCCTGTCCCGAAACCTCCCTGCTCCATATGCCATGCCACGCTGCCTCGTGCTCCTCTCCCACTCTATTCACTATTGCATCGTTGCCTATCTGGAGCTTTGATGGCGTTTCCAGATAAAACGTGTCCTGGACGTCCCTTGCAGGATGATCCTGTGGTATCATCAAAGCGTCATGCACCCAAAACGACGGCTCTATTATCTTTCCTGATATCTCAGAGAATCCCAAGGATGCATATGCATCCTTTAGTCCGGAGATTATCTCTTTTAAGGGATGAAATCTGGCAGGATAAACCTGTTCAACATCAAGCCCAACATCGTATTTTTTAAAGTGTCGGCCTTCCCATTCCCTGTTCTTTATGATTCCTCTTGTAACAACGTCGATCTCGCCGTTGCCCATCTCAACTTTTGCATGCATGCCTTTTTCTGTTATGCTAATGCTGCCTATTGCAGAAGACTTCTTTATAGCTACAAGACCGCGCTTCACAAGTTCATCAATTATGTCGGAGCTTACATCATACATGCCTGATTTAATGGATTTCAATGCAATGAATTCTTCATATTTGTCTTCATCAACTTTCTTTCCGCTGCTCGTTAGGGATATTATGCCACCGTATATGTCTGCAAACCCTTTTTTCTTTGCCCACTGGAAACCTATCATCTCTTTCTTTCCAAGATCCCTTACCGCGATATTTTTTTTCTTTAGCATGATGAGCAGCTGCATTTCCGGCAGATTCTTCAATGCATATTCATCCCCTTCCGCTGTCAGCGAGATAACATTGGAGGTGGACCTGCTTATATCGACCATTCCGTTTGCCGAGAGGCTTTCGAGAGCCCACATGGCCGCATCTTTGCTTATTCCAGAATCTGAAAGCAGTTCCTCGAACGTGGAATTCCTTTTCTCTTTCAGTGCCTTCAGCACTGAAGTCTCGTAAGCATGCATACTCCCGGAGAGATTCCTGATGCAAAACTTAAAAACATATAGTAAACTGCCGAGCCCAAATGTTTTGCACTCTTCTGCATGATACTAACCATGCTTTTGCGTTTTGGCGTAAAAATACGCAAAAAATAATATTATTGCAAGTATCACTGCGGCTGCTATCGGAATCCAGTAATTATCTAAAATATTCTGGAAATACTGTATTACCTCAGTTTCAAGGGACTGTTTCACCAGGTAGGTAAGGGTGAACTTGGACAACGGTTCCGAATTATACCATGACATAGACTGTACGTTTGTATAGTTCTTTATGAAACTCAATACAGGCATATCAGGCAGAGGATATACTGCTATCACGCTGGCGCCGCTTGGCAATATTATGTTTAGCCTTGTATTCTGCGGAAGGGCCTGGCCGTTAGCTGTATTGATGAAATTAAATACGCCGTCATTGAAGCTATATTGGAGCGTCCTTGGGGCTATTATCCTCATGGTTGTTACATTGTCAACATCATATTCGAAAGTCAGCTTCGCTATTCCAAAATCGCTGAATTGCTGCACAGGCCCAGGCAAGAAAGAGAAGTGCATCACGCTGCTCCTAGGCGGCAATATGTGCTCAACAAGCAGCGGAGTATTAAGCGCCTGCTGCCATCTTGTAAGGGTGAAATTTAGGGCAGCCCTGTCCTGCAGGTATATTGGTATTGAGGAATTGCTTATGTACACATCGAGAACTTCGACGACATGCGCACTTGTATTTTGATTTAAGATTATTGTTGTATTGAGATATGTTACATTCATGTATGCGCCAGCTGTTGATACCAATACAAAAATCACAGCGATAAAAGGCAGTATGTTCTTCATATTCCCAATTGCATATTTGCATATGGCATTTGTGGCAACCCCCCTTCTGCAAAAGGAGTGGATTTCTTCCGTTTTCATGCAATCATCGCATCCTGCAAAGGATGTGTTTTATCATTTATCGGTCCAGAGAGAGATGCCTTTCTTTTAAATCCTATAATCTCTTCCTCGACATGGCTTCCCATCTGTCCAGGTGGAGTTGCCATGTGCAATATGCTTATTGGTGCGTTTATATCCCTGTCCAATCGCATGCCGCATCTATTGCAGTTGCATTTACTGATGGATATTGGCATCTCCTGAATATTGCCGCAATTGCCGCATTCCTTTAATGTGTTTCCTGCATCCGCCTTTATTACCTTCATGCCGGCACTTTCAGCCTTGTGCGGAAGCATTTGGATAAATCTGTTCAATGAAGCACCATAAGCTGGATGTGCAAGCTGCAGATTCATCCTCAGTTGCCTTTTGGCATCAGGATAGAACCTAAATTTGTATGCCCTTGCCAGTTCCATACTCTCTCTCCGGTTTATCTATATCTTTCTAAATTTTTATATCTTCTTGTTCTACGGTTCCGTTCCCTTCCACAGCCAAGGCATGTGGGATTTTTCGACCACGTTGTTAATCCATGCCTTTATCAGGCGCCATTTTAAACATCCACCTTTCTACAAGCATGCATATCATGTGGCCAATTGCTATGTGGACTTCCTGTATTATCGGGGTTTCATCTGACTTTACCACTATTGGAATATCTACCATATCCTTTAGCTTTCCGCCGCCTTTCCCAAGCAACCCTATTGTGAATATGCCGAGCTCCCTTGCTTTCATAACCGCATTTATTACACTCGCAGAATTTCCCGAGGTTGATATGCAGATTGCTATATCTCCTTTAGTGCCGATGCCCTCCATCTGCCTCGAGAAGACATCATCATACGAATAGTCGTTGGCTATTGCAGTAAGGTTGGAAGTGTTTGTAGTAAGAGATATTGCGGGCAGCGCCTTTCTATCAAAATAGAATCTCCCGGCTAGCTCTGCTGCAATGTGCTGCGCATCAGCAGCCGAGCCGCCATTGCCAAGCGTTATTAGCTTGCCTCCATTGTCAAGGGATTCCAGCACTTTCCTTGAGGCAATATTTATATCTTCAATGCTAAGTGCAAGCCTGGCGTTGGCGCCTTCCCTTATGTAATCTTCTATCTCCATTCCAAGGATAGATTTATTAGGATAACCTTTAATATATTACCATATATAACTCAGTTATAAGGTGTTTGAATTTCTGGCAACATAAATTATGAGGTAGTACATAATTCCATAGTTCCTGCATCACGGGCGCTTCTGGCAAAAGAATTGTCCAAGTATGGGCTGTGCGAAAAAGAAATAGCAAAGATTCTCTCCGTGACGCAGGCTGCAATAAGCAAATACCGGTCAAATAAGTATTCAGACAACGTAAAGCATCTTGAGACTTCCATAGGAAAGGATATTGTTGAAAGATATGCAGCCAAGATATTGGAAAATATCCATAGAGATACAGGAATTGCAGAATCATATGCCAACGCTTACATATGCACAGTATGCAAGAAGATGAACGATTTCGGGTGCAGTATAGCATCAAAAGAGATGATATGATGGTCCAAGCGGACACCAAGCCTGAAGAGATATTCAAGGCAAAAGACGAATATACTGAGAAATATGGATTTAGGGACGACAAGACAAAATATACGATGACTGAGAAAGGTATCTCAGAAGACACTGTAAGGGAGATATCAGGCATCAAAGGAGAGCCAGAATGGATGCTTGAAAAGAGGCTGGCAGCATACAGGATCTTCGCAAGCAAGCCAACGCCCACTTGGGGGCCGGATCTAAGCAAAATAGATTACGATGACATGTATTATTATGCAAGGCCAGATTCCAAGAATGCAGACTCATGGGATGCTGTGCCTGAAGAGATAAAGAAAACATTTGACAAATTGGGAATACCTGAAAGCGAGAAGAAGTTCTTTGCAGGCGCAGAGGCACAGTACGACTCGGAAGTTGTGTACCATAAGGTCAGAGAGGATCTAGAGAGGCAGGGGGTGATATTTACGGATACGGATAATGCCGTCAAAAAGTATCCCGAGATTATGAGGAAATATTTTGGAACCATAATACCTGCAAGCGACAACAAATTTGCTGCGCTGAATACTGCATGCTGGAGCGGTGGTTCATTTATATACGTGCCAAAGGGAGTGAAAGTTGCACTTCCCCTTCAGGCGTATTTCAGGATAAATGCTGAAAAAGCAGGGCAGTTCGAGAGGACCCTCATAATAGCAGATGAAGGTTCTGAAGTCGTGTATCTTGAAGGATGCACAGCCCCGGTATATTCAAGTTCATCGCTCCATTCCGCGGTTGTAGAGGTAGTTGTGCACAAAAATGCGCATGTAAGATATGTTACCATACAGAATTGGTCCAAGAACGTCTACAATCTTGTCACGCAGAGGGCATATGCATATGAGAATGCCCATATGGAATGGATAGACTGCAATATAGGAAGCATGACTAATATGAAGTACCCTAGCATATTCCTAAAGGAAAGAGGAGCAAGGGGTGAGATACTCTCTGTTGCGATAGCCGGCGACGGCCAGATACAGGACAGTGGAGGGAAAATATATCATCTCGCACCAGATACTACATCAAAGATGGTTTCAAAGGGAGTGTCGAAGGGCACGGGAATTGCAAGCTATCGCGGCCTTATGCATGTAGATGCAAAGGCAACTAATGTTAAGACTTCTGTTAGGTGCGATTCCCTTCTCCTTGGGGATGGCGCAACTGCGAACACGTATCCGTACATGGAGATAAAAAGCAATGATGCCACCATAGCGCACGAGGCTACCGTAAGCAAGATAAGCGACGAGAACCTTTTCTACTTGATGTCAAGGGGGATAAGCGAGGATGATGCAGTGGCAACGATAGTATTCGGATTTATAAACGACCTCTCCGCTGTATTGCCACTTGAATACTCGCTTGAGCTTAAAAGGCTTATAAAGTTGGACACCAGCGGCGCTGTAGGATAGGTGCACTTTGATGGACTATAATGAATTCAAGAGAGAGAGCGAGAGGCAATTTGCCGAGCAACCCCAGGAAGGCAGGGATATGTACAAGAGGAACTTTATAAAAATACCAGAAGAATATTTCACGCTCAATGGTAAAAGTAAAAGCGGCCAACATGCAGATATGGTAATAAAGGCCCTGAAGGATAACTTTGGGATATATTTCGATGTCATAATTGATGGCAAGGATATTTTATCAACATCCAGATTTGCAAAAATAGTTGATATGGCAGATGCAGATTCCGGCCTGCTCAAAATTCTTTTAGAAAAATATCCAAACAACAAATTTGCTGCACTGATAAATTCAAAATCCCAGAAAGCTGTCGTTATAACGGTTAAGAAGGGAGAATCTGCAAAGATCAATGCGTTAGTGCTGAATGGTGAAGACCCGGTTTATGTGCAATTCGTAGTTAATGTTGAAGATGAAGGCAATATTGAATTCTTCCAGTTCTTCTGCTCTGGAGTAAAGGAAAAATCTGCAACAGGCATAATTAATATCGCGGACATAGGAAGGAATGCAAATGCAAATTTTATCGCAGTGCATAATGAGGGAAGCGAAACTGCAGTTATGAACCTGCACCATACAGAAATAGGCGAATGCAGCAGGCTTTCGCAGCATTTTGTGTTTACTGGGGGATCGCATGTCAAATCAATGGGCAAAGTAAAGCTGCGTGGGCAGCTGTCCGAATCCGAGACAAACGAGATAGTGGAAGCGGTGCTTGACCAGAAAATGGATGTAAATACAGAGATAGTCAATGCCTCGAAAGGCTCTGCAGGCATCCTCGAATCCAAAGCAGTACTATCCGATAATTCTGTTTGCATGCTCAAGGGATTTGCCACAATAGAGGAAGGCGCAACAGGCTCAAGGTCATTAGTAAAGGAGAGCAGCCTGCTAATGGACAATACTGCAAGGATAGAGTCCATTCCAGGAATGGCAATAAGGGAGGATGATGTTAAGGCTACCCATTCGGCGTCAACTGCCCCGATAGATGAAGAAAACCTGTTTTACCTTCTGTCAAGGGGAGTGGACAGGAATTCTGCAATGAAGCTGATGGTAGACGGTTTCATAGGCGGCAGTGTGCTCAAAATAGGCGACGACGAGGCCAGGGGGCTTGCGGCAAGCATAATATACGAGAAGCTAAAGAACAAAAGCATAGGACTGACGCCTGAAAATAAGGCAGATACGGTTTACGAAGTTGTAAGGGCTGATGAAAAGGCCGAAGATATGCTAAGGGAACATTATAAATATAGATGAATGGCGAGAATATGAAATTAGAAATAAGGAATCTCCATGTTTCTGCTGAAGGAAAGGAGATAATAAAGGGCCTCAGCCTTGATATAAATGAAGGTGAGTTCCATGTGCTTATGGGTCCGAACGGATCAGGGAAGACCACGCTGGGCAAGGCAATAATGGGACATCCAAAACTCAAGATAACCGAAGGGGACATGCTGGTGGACGGAAAGAGCATTCTTAATATGAAGACGGATGATAGGGCAAAGCTTGGAATATTCCTGTTATTCCAGAACCCGATAGAGGTAGATGGCATTGGCTTTGCAAACTTCCTCCATTCTGCAAATGGGGCCATGCACGGAAACACGGTTACGACCAGCGATTTTCTAAAAGAGTTCAAAGAAACTTCCGAAAAGCTCAAGTTTTCAGGAAACATGGCACAGCGGTCGCTTAATGCAGGTTTTTCCGGAGGCGAGAAAAAGAAAGGGGAAGTTCTGCAGATGGCGATACTGAAACCGAAAATTGCAATACTCGACGAGCCTGACTCAGGCCTTGATGTAGACGCAATAAAGATTGTTGCAGAGAATGTAAATGAAATAGCGAAGAGGAACAATACCGGAATACTGCTGATAACACATTACAGCAGAATACTTAATTACATGAAGCCCGTATTCACTCATGTGATGATTAATGGAAGGATAGTTGCCAACGGGGGCGCGGAGATAATAAAAGCAGTTGAGTCTCACGGCTATGAAGCCTTTACAAAATGAGATATTGAGATATTATGTTAGATTACAGAAAGATAATTAATGATTTTCCAATTCTGCACAAGAAGATGAATGGGAAGCGCCTTGTGTATCTGGACAGCGCGGCAACATCGCAGAAGCCAAAGCAGGTAATAAGCGCAGTCAAAGAAGTTTATGAGAAGTACAATGCAAACATACACCGTGGTATCTATAAGATCTCTGAGACTGCAACGCAAAAGTACATAGAATCAAAGGAGAAGGCTGCAAAGTTCATAGGTGCATCAGTATACAATGAGATAATATACGTGAGAAATGCCACGGAAGCCATAAATTTAGTGGCATTGTCATGGGGAGAGCAGAATGTAAGCAAGGGCGACCACATACTCATAAGCAGCATGGAGCATCACAGCAACATAGTTCCTTGGCAGCTCCTTGCAGAGAGGAAAGGGGCTGTACTTGATTACATTTCCCTAAAGGACAATGCCTACATAGACATGGACGACTTAAAGGAAAAATTGGAGATGGAGCCCAAGCTCGTTGCATTAACGCACGTGTCAAACGTGCTGGGCACTATAAATGACGTAAAGGGAATAACAAGGCTAGCGCATAAAGCTGGAGCAAAGATACTCATAGATGCTGCGCAGTCGGCACCGCACATGAAAGTCAGTGTAAGGGAGATCGGATGCGATTTCCTCGCTTTTTCAAGCCACAAGATGCTTGGGCCATCAGGCATAGGCGTTTTGCATGCAAGCGAAGACACGCTGGAGGGCATGAATCCTGTATATGGCGGCGGAGACATGATAAGAAGCGTATCGTTCAAAGGGTGCACATGGAATGAACTCCCATGGAAGTTCGAGGCTGGCACGCAGAACATAGAAGGTGCGATAGGTTTTGGGGCTGCAATCGATTATTTAAACAGCATAGGTATGAACGATATAGAGATGCACGAAAGGAAGATAACTGAATATGCAGTCGGCAAATTGAAAGACATGCGAGGAATAAAAGTATACGGACCGGATGCAGGCGATTCAAGAAACAGGTCCGGAATAATCTCGTTTGCCATTGACGGAATACATCCCCATGATGTGTCTCAGGCGTTCGACAGCGAAGGGATAGCGATAAGAAGCGGGCACCACTGCGCCATGCCTCTATTGAAGGAGCTGCTTGGAGAGTCCGCGCTCTCAAGGATGAGTTTCTATATATACAATGATGAAAAGGACGTGGATGCCGCACTTGCGGCCATAGAAAAAACAAAGAAGATATTCAGGAGATGATGCATCATTTGCCCTTCTCAAGCAGCATCTTCAACACGACTGCATCATTATGCTCTTCGTCCTTTGCGCCATACACCAGCGTGCATTTCATTTTCTTTGCTATTTTCTGCAATTCCGAAAACGCATCGCCATTTTTTATCTCACCCCTATACCTCTTCTGAAACTCTTCCCATTTCTTCGGATCGTGGCCGAACCACTTCCTTAATTTGTCGCTAGGAGAAACTTCTTTTAGCCAAATATCTATCTTTGCAGATGCCTTGCTCACTCCCCTGGGCCATAGCCTGTCGACAAGAATCCTCTTTCCATCAGAAGCAGACGCCTTTTCGTAAACCCTTTTTATAGATACCTGCATGCAATCAAGAATATACATTAACTTATTGTATTTATAATTTTCGAGACAAAACAATACTGCCTGATTTTCAATGGATATAAATGATTTAAGGGGCAGAGTGCCAAATGAGCTTCTCGAATCCTTACTGGAAAGGAACTATTCAAAGCTAACTCCCCCCCAGGAGCTTGCAATAAAGCATGGCTTGCTTGCGGGAAGCAATATGGTAGTTGCCTCGCCTACTGCAAGCGGAAAGACGCTCGTCGCAGAGTTGGCGATGATGAGATCAGTGCTTGCGGATAGGAAGAAGGCAGTCTATGTAGCGCCAATGCGCGCCCTTGTTGCCGAGAAGTATGAGGAATTCAAGTCTGCATATCCATACCTAAATGTAGCAATATCTATAGGCGATCTTGACTCCCTTGATTTGTGGCTGCAGAAATACGACATAATATTCGTTTCAACAGAAAAGTTCGACAGCCTGATAAGACACGGCATAGACTGGCTCGACAGGATAGGCTGCATAGTGATAGACGAAGTGCACACCCTTGGGGATTCTTCCAGGGGGCCTACGCTAGAGGTGCTTATTGCACGGCTTAGGAGGCTGTGCAGAGACGCGCAGATTATTGCGATAAGCGCAACCATAGGCAATGCGAATGAGATAGCCGAATGGCTTGGGGCACAGCTGGTTGAGAGCGACTACAGGCCTGTGAAGCTGGAAAGAGGGATAGTGCTCAAAGGAGATGTTATATACCAGGACAGGAGGGAAAAGCTCAATGGGACTAGCAGGATAGATGAGATAAGGGTTATGGAGGATGTGCTGCAGAAAGAGAAGCAGCTCATAATCTTCTATTCTTCAAAGAGGAACGCAGAGAGCGGTGCAGAGAAGGCAAAATCGTTTTTGAAAGGGGTGATTCAGAGCCCGGAGATTGAAGATGCCAGAAGGAAGATATCAAAAGGGATAATGGCAGCGCTAAGCAGCCCTACAGAACAGTGCAAGAAGCTGTCTGCTTGCGTGGAGCACGGCGCAGCGTTCCATCACAGCGGCTTGGTCAACAGCCAAAGGAAGCTTATAGAGGACGGATTTAGGGAAGGAAAGATAAAGGTTGTCTGCACCACAACCACTCTAGGATTTGGAGTAAATATGCCTGCGCACACAGTGCTTGTAAGGGACACTACAAGATACAGCGAAGGAATTGGTGCCGAGAAGCTTGGGATAAACGAGATTACGCAGCTCTTCGGCAGGGCCGGAAGGCCAAAGTACGACACAGAAGGAAGGGCGTTGCTCATAGCAAAGCATGAGGAGGAGGTCATAGACCTTGTCAACAGGTACTTCCTTGCATCGCTCGAACCGATAAACTCAAATCTTGGCATAAGGCCCATACTAAGGACACACGTTCTTTCATTCATAGCAGGCTCTTTCCTGACCACTGAAGCATCTATATCAGGCTTCCTGAACGAGACATTCTACGGCTTCCAATACGGGAGAAGGAGCGGCATTAGAAGGATAGTTGGAGACGTGCTCATGGAGCTCAATGATTGGGGATTCATAGAGCAGAAAGCAGGCGCATACTCCGCAACAAGGCTTGGCGCAAGGGTCAGCGAGTTGTACATAGACCCGCTTACTGCGAAGAACATAATAGGCGCATTGAGAACGAAGAGGGACGAGATGGCGAACCTGATAATGATAGCAGATACAATGGAGATGAAGCCGTACGTTAAGGCTGTTCCGGAATCCGAGGATGTATTCCCAAAGTATATAGACATGCTTGAGAGCATGCACGACAAAGACGAATACTACAATCCAGAAAAGATGCTCAGCACAGCGCTCATGCTCAACGACTGGGTCAGCGAGATGAAGGAGCCTGAGATAATGGAGAAGTACAATGCAACTCCAGGCTCGCTATTTATCAAAACAAATACTGCAGACTGGATAGCATATTCCGCAATAGAGCTTTCCAAGATACTGAAAATAAGCCATGTTGACCTTCTGGAAATGAGGGAAAGGATGAAATACGGAATAAAGAAAGAGCTGATTCAGCTCGTCAGGCTAAAGGGAGTCGGAAGGGTGAGGGCGCGCACAATGCATAATCTTGGGATAAGAAAGATATCGGACATAAGGAACGAGGATTCAAAGAAGGCGATAATGAAGGCATTCGGCAAAGAAGTGGCAGCTGCAATAATAAGCCAGGCTGAATTCTCGTGACGCCTTTAGTATTTAGCCATTTAGTCCTTCTGTCATCCCCCCACCAGTAAACGGTGTTGGCTTCCTCCGCGTCATGCAGTCACTGCATCCAGCAAAGGATGTATTTTATCGGTTCTCAGTTCTTCGATGCTGCTTTTCGATTCCTGTTGAATCGCAAAGGCCATATCTCCCTGAGCGTGACTTCCCCTCTGTCCGAGGGTAGTTGCTCTGTGCAATATGTTTATTGATGCGTTTATGTCCCTGTCTATTGTCATACCGCAGACGTTGCGGTGGTAGATTCTGTCGTCCAGTGTCAGCCGCTCCTTTCCTTTCTTTATGTAATGGCAACTGCTGCATTCCTGCGTTGTGTCTCTTGCATCCACCTTTATTACCTTCATACCAGCACTTTCAGCCTTGTATGAAAACATGTTATGAACCTGTTCCTTTGCATCTTTGCACTTTTTTGCACGTTTGAGAATAAGAGGTTTATTTTCTTCCAACATAATTGTCGCCACTTCATATTGGAAGCAAAAATCCATGATACTTTCGTTCCGAAAACCTTTAACGGAGGGCTATAAATAGAGAAGTCCAATCTGTGTCGCATATCATAGGTATACATTTTATCGTAGTTTGAAGTCTTCTTATTTGCCATCTTTACCTCTATTACATTTTTCTTCATAGGATTTGAACTAATGCCCAAATAGTCAATTGCGATTGCCGGGATTTGAACCCGGGCCATTGCCTTGGCAAGGCAGCGTCCTACCAGGCTAGACTACAATCGCACAGCATAAAAGTATACTGGAAAATATATAATATGTTATCTATCGTTTCTTCCCAAGCAAACTATTTCTAGCTGATGGAGAATGTCACCAGACACAGCAAATTTGAAGCAGTGCATAATTTGCCATTTTCTATTGTATCCTGCATATGGATAGCACAGGATTAATTTCGCAGGTTTTATGCCCGCTCTGATAAACATTCCAGAATCAGATTAGAGTTTCTTCAGCTATTTCAACTTCATTGACTCCAGGAATCTTCTTGATCATCTCCTCTATCTCGGAGCTTCCTGACGTATCACTGTGCACGAACATTACCTTTATTACTTTTATGCCAAAAGCGACTTCTTCGAATTGCATTGCCTGAGGCTTGAGCTGTTCTTTTATCTCATTGCCTACTTTGTCTTCCTGCCCGCTATCGGCATACACCTTGAACAAAACTGCCACTTCTCCCATTACGGTCCCTCGAAATTACATTCCTTGCATTTATACCTTACGTAAGTTCCTCTGCACTGGTTGCAACGGATTACGTCGGTTTTGCCGCATTTTGGACATCTGAACATTACGTAATCGTTTGCCAGTTTGCCACATGAACTGCATACTTTTCCAGGTAGTGTTATATAATCACCATATAAATAATAGTTTTAACCCACAACTGTGTAGATTAAAGGAAATTCTATGAAATATAGATAATAAGGTATAAAAACCTTCAATTATGGGCGTGTGGTGTAACTTGGATAGCATGCCGGCTTGCGGAGCCGTTGGCTGCGGGTTCAAATCCCGCCACGCCCGCCATTGCAATAACTGCATTGCTTGATTCAAGAAACATCTAGACATAAAATTAAACTTAATTCGCATGCGTCCTTCTCCACTCCCTCTCTCTAAATAGGTAATTTTTAAAACACTTTTCGCAATAAGTATATACTTGCTTCCCTTCTCCGCTTTTGCCAAATTTTATTACTTTAGCCACGTTGGTACATCGCCTATAGCCGTTTGGGTGATAATCGCATTGCATTTTTACTGTTAGAGTAAATCTCTTCACTGGGTATTTTCGCTTAGCCATGATCCCACAATATTTTTGTCCATAAAATAATTAAGTTGCAGATAAAACCCTAAAAATGTT
>JAJYWY010000036.1 GCA_021791245.1 Microcaldota archaeon | reverse complement strand
ATGGTGATAAACATAACCTCCTCTTCCGATTAAACAGTGCGGATTTTGCGCCTACACAGATGATACAAATTGTATACGTTTCAGCGCCCAGATCATATCGAAGGCTGCGAGTATTAATAAGAGTATGCCTATTAGCATATCATCTGTTTCTGGCAATATTATCATTGCCTGGCATTACGTATGCGTTCTGTAAAGCAGTTTGCCTTCAGGCTCCGTGGAACCAGAATTCTTTGTCCTTATTATCCTTTATTGGTCTATTATTTTAATAATTGATTCATGGTTCTTGTAATATTTATCTCGTAATAATGATATAAATAAATCAACACCATTTAAATTATTGCAATCTTTTGCCCTTAACTGTTTTATTAAAATTTCATCCATATTGAGATAATTTATAACTCCACCAGATTTGTGTATTTCCTTTGAAATAGCCAACTGGAGTTTTCTTTCATTATCATCATAATTAAAAAGAGATTCAGTCTCTTTTATTAAATATGGGATATTGTTTATCATAAAACCAAAGTTAGGTAATTTTCGTTTTTTTAAACAATATCTAAATTCGCCAAAAACATATTCATAAAAGATATGCAAAAGCTTATAATCAAAGTTACTTAATTCATCTTCAACTTTTTTTCCAAATTTTCTATAATATATTTCTATAAAGTTACATATAAATTTACTATCTAGAGAAAATTCAATAATATCCCGATAAGTTTTTCTTGTTTCATATGCACATATTAAAAAATATCTTTTATTACTCTTGTCCGGATTCTCATAATAATCAAAATGATGATTGATAAAATAATTATCATTAAGATTATTTTCAGTGCCTTCAATAATCGGATCGAAAAACACATTGCCAGTATATGTTGCTTTATCCTTCTTGTATAATCTCCTCTGGTATGAACTGAAAAGAACATTTCCCTTTCTATCCCTCTCCATTTTTCTAACTAAAAACGCGTCGCATTTTGAAGTACTGATTATCTCTTTAATATCTCTTTTTAGGTATTCATTTGGCCTTTCATCTGTATCTATATAAAATACCCATTCATAATTGCATTTGCTGAGTCCATACATTTGATAAGGTTCTGGATGACCAAGTGCGGTAACAGGATATATATGCACCTTTTCCATATTTTCCTTATTTTTTTCTTCCGCCAAGATTTCTTTATTTTTTGGAGTACTTGAATCTATTACAATAATCTCTTCAGAGATGCCATAAATCTCGTTTATCAAGTTTACTACATTTTCTATTCCATCTTTGCAGAATATAAGTGTGGATATCCTTTTTTCCATCAGATCATTCATATCGCCAAGGATTCAAAATACATTTTATGCCAACTATAATTTTGCTTGTCGCACTAAGGAGGTGTGTTTTGTATCCCCATTTTATAGTCTTATCAAAAATATAAAAAGTATATTTATCCACGCTTAATTTGAATTCTGTAGCTCTTATAAAGGAAGCAACAACATCTTTCATAAGCATATAATGTTTATCTCTTCTCTCCAGCTTACAGATATCCTCATATGCATCAACCAAGTACTTTCTCACTGTCCTATTTGCGTTCATGTCATCCCTGAGAACTTTTTCGTATATCTCAGGTATTTTCCTGATTCTTACAAAAGGTTTAATAATCCTAGATACCACAATAGCAATATCAGTTAGTTCATTTACAAAGTCAACTTCCTTTAACAACTCAGCAGTTTTTTTATTTACTAACTTTTCATTTTCTAAAGCGTCTTTTTTCTCACCTACAAACTTTTCCAATTGCTCTATATCATGTTTGCATCCTGGACATGGTTGAACATCTGCGGCTTTTTTTAATAACCTTCTAACATCTGATAGTATTTTTATATCTTGTTTTGTTATTGAATTTTTCATATCCTCATCATCATTTTGTATTTTTAAATTATCTTTTCTTTTGAGCATAAATAGATCTGTCACATTCCTATTTGTTAATACATACATAATATATCTTTTAACCTTGGTCTGCATAATTTCACCATTCACAATTCGGCTTTAGATAAAAAAGTTGCCTCTATATCCTTCCATTTTTTATACAAATTGATAAGAGTGTCAATTTCATCTCTTGATAGCATATGTACATTATTCTTGCTAATCTCATTATGTGTTGTGGCCCCTTTCAAATACCAGATATCTATCGGTTCACCAACGCCAAATGCAATGGAATTTATTGTATCTCTAATTGTTCTATAAATTATAAGTTTTCCAGAATTTATATTAGAAGATGATTGCATAAGACTTTTTAATAAAGCATATCCAAAGGTTTCACCATTCCCGCTACAATAGCATCCCACAGCATCTATGAATTCATCATGTGTATCAGCCCCCATATGCCACATTTTATGTTGTTTCTCTTTATCTAACCCACACAATAAAATGTCTATCTTGGGTATGCCTTCTGTTGTATTGTTATACTGGACATAAGAATCCCTCGCATTTTTTACTACTGGAAATATATTACTTTTTATACTTTCCAATGTTTCATAAGTTAAACCAAGATCAAGTTCTGCAGAATGATTATTCACTATTTCTATACATTTTTGTATCAATCCTATTGTTCCACTTGCTGCAAATATTGTACCATTCCCAATCTTATGGATTTTCTGTATTTGATGTTTAACTGCCCCGCCGACCGTATTTATACTTGCTTGTCCATCCGATCCTATTACTATTCCATCATTACATCTTAGTGCACATATTATTGTCATGGCATTCCCGTAAATAGATAAAAATTAAAAAATCTAAATCACTCCAGCCTTTTTGTTTCTTTAGTGTTGTAGTTACATCCTGGATGACTACAACCTTCATGTCCTGCTTCAAGTCTTTGCACAGTGAAACTGCTATTACAACCCGGGTGCCCGCATCCAGCATGGCCTGTTTCAATTCTTTGTATTTTCATATTTACACCACATAAATAATTGTGTGCATAGCTATAAATAGACTTATGTACAATATAAAAGTTAAAATGCATAATTGTATTATAATATAAATAATTTGTATAAATTTAGATTAATATATGAAAAAAATTCATAAAATGTGTATAATGATGATCTTTTCAGCAGATAAAAATCATAACGTAAAAGAAACAAAAGAGGTGCATTACGAATTTCTAAATGCTCTTTATTTTAATTCAAGAATATCTATAAGGCAGCTTGCGAAAAAGTTTAAAATATCCCAACATACTTTGTCAAAAAATCTCAAAACATTTTCAAGTTTATATGAATTTTTTTATACTCTCGATTTAGATACAAACGCATTAGGTTTCTCTGAAGCAAGAATACTTACAATAAAATTTGATAAAATACCAGACATAAAATTACTAAAAAAGAGATTTAATGCAGATTTTGTTGTCCAAAATGCATATTTTGGTATTGGCGATTTTGATTTAATACTTCATATTATCTGCAAAAATCAAACCGATTATATTAAATGGTTATTTAGATTTAGGGTAGAGTTCAATAATTATAAACCTAAAGTTAAAGTGTGCACATTAAATGATTTTGCTGAAGGGTTTTTGCCAATTAATAATAAATTACTATCATATAGTGATAAAATAAACTTAGATGAAAAAAAGATATTAGCTAAATTGTTAGAGAATTCCAGAATGAAAATAGGCAGAATGGCAAAAGATGTATATATGACACAAATGAAAATAGTGTATATACTAAAGAAACTTCAAAAAAATAGTATAATTAAAAAATTTACTTATAATATCCAAAATCCAGATAAAAGAATATTTCTTTTTTATACCGTTGTGGCTATGCCCAATGAGAATCATAGATCAAAATTATTGGTAAATTTCTTAGAAAATATTTTATATGGAGAAGACCAAAACCAAACTACTACCGATTATTCTGTCGTATGTGATACATCTGGACATTTTGATTCTATATTCTTCTGCAATTTTAAAGACGGCGAAACTCTTAATAAAAGAGGTCCGCCTCTTTTAGAGAAAACTTGGAAAGAGGAAAACCCAATAATAGAAAAATCTATTTTAACCGAATTGATAAAAGGAAAATGGCCTTTTAATGCAAATAGTTATAGTGAATGGCTAAAGATACTTGAGCATGAAAAATCAAACCCTACAAAATTTACAGTATATAAATGATCCGATTACTATAAATATAACTAAATTCTAATTATATATTTGCGGGTGGATAGCATAAACAATAAAACGAGCCAAGAAGAGATATGGAAGATATTTGATTCATGGTGGATTGCTTCAAAAAGCGAAATATTCAGATTGCAATTGCTAAATGAATATCATGTTGAAGAGGAAGAGAAGGTTTTTAATGAGTACAAAGAGGGAAAACAGGTAAACTTACAAAATGATATCAATACGATAGAATGGCTAAAAAAACTCAAAAACAAGAAAGTTGAAGGAGTAAGAAATATTAATCTCATGGTTATTGACCTGCCATTAAGCGATTATCTGAAGTTTTCTGTGAATACCTACCTATTAGATCAAAAAAGATATGGGAGAGAATCATTCTTTATTGAAAGGGAAAAGGTTGCTGAAATAGTCAGAGGGGTTCAAGATTATTGGTTATTCGATAATGAAAAACTGCTATTAATGAATTATGATAACGGGGGGCATTTTCTTAGTGCAAGTGAACCAATGACAGATATGGCTATAGTGTCTAGATATATTAGATTAAAAGAGGCAATGCTAACAAAAGCCATGCCAATGGAGAAATTTTTGCCAATCAACGGCATAAGCATCAAGCATAATAAAGTGCTTAAATTATATTGAGTTGATGAAAATGGAAAAGACGATATTTGATGCAGATCCTGCGTGCAGCCAAGGGCATTGTCCAAAGTTTGTGGTAGATATAAAAAACAACACAGTAAGCCTCATCGATAAGAACGGCAATAAATCCGCAATGACTATATCTGAATTCAATTGCTTTATTCGCGCGGTTCAAAGAAAAGAAATCGAAGAGTTACGAAGCCAATAAAAGAAATCTAGTATGCTTCAGGCTCCGTGGAACCAGAATTCTTTGTCCTTGCCTTTCTTCTCATTCTTCTTTCCGAAAATCTTGGCAAGTATTCCTATCTGCTTCTTCTCCGCAGACAAGCCAAGCTCTTCTTCAGAGTGGCCAAGGTTTGTGCCGGTGTGGTCTCTTGCGTAGTTCAGCTGCCAGTTTAGGAACTTCTCCCTCTTCTTCGCGTTTGTTTCGCTGACCTTCTTCTCCCAATCCTTCTTCTGCTCCTTCCACTGCTCCCTAGTCACTCCGTATGGCGGGTGCTCCCTTATCTCAGGAGGGTTGAATGCGTATTTGTAGAAGTTGCTGTAATAGTCATAGTCCTTCACTTCTACGCTTCCTTTATCCACATTAATGCCTTCTTTTGCAAGGAACTCTTCCAGCTCATTGACGTCCGTCTTTACCTTCCTGTTCTTTGCATCCTTGGGGTTGAATCTTATCGTTATCCTGCCTTTTACGTATTCAACCTTTGCCTTGAGCACCGCATCGAGCAGCATGAGCCTGTACTGCAGCCTTGCAGCATGCTCGCTGTCTACGAAATCCTCCTTTCTTATGTTCGAGAATACTACTTCCTTTATTATTTTGTAAGGGGTCCTTATCTGCTCTCCGTTCTCAATAGTATACTCGTCGTATTCGCCGTCGTCGCCGCTTTCCTTTAGCTCCTTCATGTATCCGCTTTCCTGCGGGCCTATATCCCTTCTGTCCACTCACAGCACCCCTTCAGTGTCCGCAGCTGCAGCTTCCGCCGCATCCGCAGCTGTCTCCTTCCTCCGCCTTTCCTACAGACACATTGTCGTTCTCGTGGACTTTCTGCATCTGTGCCATTATCATCTCTCCCCTGCCCTCCTGCTTCGGAGCCCTATTCGCCCTGAACTTCGCTACCCTTGCCCTGTTGACAGGCAGATTGAAATAGTCAATCTTTCCGCTGCCATATATCTTATCATATTCTGGCGTTGCCTCAAGAGCCTTTACGTCTCTCATGTACTTGTCCTGCTGGTAGCTCCAGTCATTGTGCGTCCTCTGCCATTCCTTTGCAGGTATGCTGTATTGCTTCTGCACCTTGTCCCTATATACTTCCGGGAATACGTTGAACGTGCAGAAAGGAAGGACCTGTCCGTCAGGCATGGCATAGTGTATGTCGCATTTCTCCACTCTTGCTATATCATAGGTGTATTCGTCCTGGAAGTGCATCATTCCCAGGAATAGAGACTTGAGCTGGAACGCGCCCATTGCAGAGAAGTCGTGCTTCAGCACAAGCGATACAAGCATCTTCTCGAAGTTTATGCTCTTAGGCTGTTTCTCCTTGTCTATAAACTTCTTTATGCCAAGCATCGTCTTCATGGCTATAAGCTTTCTCTGCATCCTGCCCTTTCCGTCCATCTCGTTCACGGCATTCTGCAGGTGCTCGAGAAGGCCAGGCGCGTCTACGAAGCTTGTGAGCGGTATGATTTCATTGTTCTTGTCCATGAACACGTAGTTTCCTGCCCCGCAGGCAAAGTGTATGCTCATGTCGTACTTGTACTCTCCCGTAAGCGCCTCTATGAACTTGTTTATGCCGCCTACGTATGGAACGGAGAACCAGTCCTCCTTTGCTATAGCTCCTCCTGTCTGTTCCTCTATCATCTTTATTGCCCCAGGTATTGTTATCCTCTGCTTCTCCCTCATCCTGTCAGGCATTCTCCCAACAAGGGATACTGGCTGGAAGTTCACTGCCCTTATTATGTCCGCATTGTTGAGCGCGAAGTTTATTATTCCTCCCATCTCGTGGTCGTTTATGCCCCTTATGAGCGTAGGCACAAGCACTATCCCAAGATTCGCCTTCCTGCATGCTTCCAAAGTCAGAGGAACCTCCCAGTGGTTCTTCGGGTTTGCCCTCTTGCTCACTCCGTCGAAGCTCATGTAAAGGCAGCTTGCCCCTGCATGCCTTATCTTTACAGCAAGGTCAGGGTTGTATCCTAGATTTATGCCTGTTGTGTTTAGCTGTATCTGGTCGAACCCAACCTCCTTTGCCATCTTTATTATATCAACAATCTGTGGATGCATAGTCGGCTCCCCCCCTGTTATCTGGAGCGCATTTGCAGGTATTGGCTTCTGGTTTCTAAGGTTTACGAATATCTTCCTTAGCTCTGCCATGGTCGGCTCGTATATGGGTTCACCCTCCTTTGCATAGAAGAAGCAGTACCAGCACGAGAGGTGGCACCTGTTTGTTACTACTACGTTTGCGAGACCTGTATGCGATTTGTGCCTCATGCACATTCCGCAGTCGAAGGGGCAGTTCTCCCCAGCATTAAGGTAATTCGGGTTGTCGAATCCCCTTCCGTAATAATTGTAATTCTTCATCTTCATGTACATGTCATAGTCTTCCCAGTACTTCTCTATGGCCCAGTTGTGCTCAGGGCAGTACTTCCTTATCATTACATTATCTCCGTCCTTGTATATTGTGCCGTCAACAATCAGCTTGCATTCAGGGCATACTGTCTTTGTCTTGTGTATCACGGGCATGCTTTCTATCTCTTCCATAGTCCTGTGGTAAGGCGCAAGGTACTCTTCCACCGCCTTTGTCTGCGTCCCTCCCCCAATTACTGTTACTACGGCCTGCTTCCCTGCAGCCATGTGTCCATGTGCATCATCGTGTTCATGAGCGCAGTCCCCTTTGCAATTTCCGCCGCATTCGCATTCGTGTTCTTCCATTTGTACCACAAAATTATTACTCAGTTATAATTATTCTAGAACCTCAGTTATTTAAATGTTTCATACGTTGCGCATTTCCTTTAAAGCATGCCTTGCTCTGAAAATAGAAATAAGCACGAATCAATCATAGCTGCAATCTAATCAGCGGCCTTCAGCCATTGGCAGTTTAGCTTGCCTTGTAGACAAACGCTTTAAAGCTATCAACCGAAGGCTAATCATGCGGGGAAAGGAACTGGATGGAAGCGCAGCTACAGCATACAAGCAGGCACTTAAGGCAATAGCGCGGAAAGCCTCTGCGTTGGCGCTTTTTGCATTTCTGTCTTTTTCTACAGCAAGCGCAAACCTGCAAAGCGCAGGGCAGGGCCTGGGCCAAGCGCAAAAACCTGCCTCAGAGGTGCATGCGCATCAAAGGTTCAAAGGCATATTCGTAGGCATGAATAGTCTTGAGGCGTATGAAAATGATCCTAACCTTGGCAGGGCGATCTCCAAGATATCGTCTACAGGCTTCAACGTGGTCGAGGTTGAGGCTGTCGGAGCATACGGCTCCGCTTTCTACAGGAGCGGCATAGTTCCGATGAAGCAGAGCTACTTCAAGCATTTTGCCGATGGCGATGACCCGCTAAAAGACGTAATAAGGGAAGCGTCCAAGCGCAATCTAAAGGTATGGGCATGGGTGCATCCCTTTACTGGCAATCATATTCTATATAATGAGCATCCGGGCTGGTTCGCCGTAGATTCATACGGGAGCAAGTCGCACAGGTATCTTGACTTCATGAACCCGCACGTGAGGGCATATACGTTTTCAATGCTCAAGGAGCTTGCATCCAATTACAAGATAAGCGGAATAAACCTAGACATAGAGCTGCCAAGGGACATGGTATCATATTCAAAAAAAGACCTGAGCATGTTCGCAGAAGACAACAACCTCCGCGGAGTTACCGCAGCATCAGTTTCAGATGGCAGATACAGTGCGATGTGGGATGCATGGACAGAGAAGATGCTGTACGATTTCCTTGCAAAGTGCTATTCGTCCCTGAAGAAAGGCGACCCTGGGCTTGTAATATCATATGACGTAGTGCCAAACCCATTCTACTGGTACTATTACAACGACTGGCTGCAGATCCTGAAAAGGAAATCTGCGGACGTGATAGAGCCGATGCTCTACTGGAGGGACTACGGATATCCAGAATCCATGATAAAGGGCATAACGGAATACGACATAAGCCTTATGAAGAGCATGAAATCCAAAAGCAGGATAATGGCAATAATAGGGGGAAACATGCGCACCACGTATGATGTGAGCGGCAGGGAATGGGTGAGGGCGCTTTCCGAGGCAGGCAAAGGCGGCTCAAAAGACGTGGCAGTATTTGCATACGAGTGCATAAAGAGGCGCGGCGCCTGGTCTGGCATAAAGAAGTATTTAATTAAGGAAAAGAAAAGAGACAAGCAGACATTATTGGCAGCAGATGGCGTGCATGCAGGAAATAAATGAACGCTAGAGTGCAATCCTCCATAAATGGCATAAGGCAGGCTTTTAGCGCGCCTTAGAGACTTGTCATCTCCTTCTCAACGCCTCTATCTGCGCCCGGATTTTTTCAAATTCCCAATGCGGATTGCGTTCCAGCTTTGCGATTTCGTGTCCATTCTGCGTTTTTTGCCTGCTCTGCTCTTGTTTTGTTTCTTCTGTCTGTTTTTCCATTTTTTTTCACCTATGCCTGATTGTTATGCATGTAGGATATAAAAATGCGATGTTTGAGTGTGCTATTTGTCGTATATGGCATATTTCGCCCACAACCAGGGGAATATGCTCTCCTAGAACGTAAAGGCTAATGAAGAATAGCAGCGAAGCGCATATAATTACCAGATAATTACCACTGTTTAATAATACTTTACTGGAAAAATAAGCTCATGGCAAAGATATCCGGAGAAGAGATAGGAAGGCTGATAGAGGAGGGCAGCATGCACAGCTGCGCCAAGAGAAGCAGATCATCATGTGCAAAGCTAATTGCAGCAGCAGACCTTCCGTCCAAGTTCGGGAATTTCCAGGTATTCGCATTCGAGACCGGCGACGGCAAGGAACACGTCGCATTCACGTGCGGAAACGTGCTCAACAAGGAGAATGTGCCCGTAAGAATACACTCGGAATGCCTTACCGGAGATGCCATAGGCTCGCTGCGTTGCGACTGCGGCCCACAGCTGCAGGCATCGCTCAGGCAGATAGCGAAAAGACGAAGAGGAATAGTCGTATACCTAAGGCAGGAGGGCAGGGGGATAGGACTGGTAAACAAGATAAGGGCATACCAGCTTCAGGACTCCGGCCTTGACACTGTAGAGGCGAACAAAGTGCTTGGATTCAGGCCAGACGAGAGGACATACGGCATAGCAGCGCACATGCTCAATGCGTTCCACGTAAAGTCCATTAAGCTGATATCGAACAATCCAAGCAAGTTCAATGAACTCAGGAAACATGGGATAAGAATAATAGGCAGGATACCTCTGACAATAAAGCCCAACAAATACAACATAAAATATCTGAAGACGAAGAAGAGCAAGCTCGGCCAGCTCCTTGACAACGTTGCATGAAAATAAAAATATGTATATTGGTCTTTGGCTAGAAACTAATACGTAATTATCTATGCGCATATATCTACTGGGGCTAGCTATAGATAAAATATCGGCACGGCATAGACAGTCGTCTTACCGATTTTTTTGGTGAAAAATTCATCAAGGGTAACAACCAACGCCCTATCTGGCTTATATGTTTCCAAGAAACTGTAGAAACTTTTTCCTAGGGCTTTAGAACCCCCGAGCTTTACTTCTATAGGGATTATGCCACTGTCTGTTTCCACTACAAAATCCATCTCTGCGCCTCCTGTAGTTCTCCAATACATAACATTTTTTCCAGACGCAACCAATTCCCTAAATACAAAGTTCTCGGCAAGCTTCCCTGTATCATCCCTCTTTTCATACGGGAGCATATTTTTAAGTACGGCATTTCTAAGGCCCAAGTCAAGAAAATACACTTTTGGGGTTTTTCTTATCGCAGATGACATACTCTTGTAATACGGATATACCATCTTTGCTATGTAAGTGTTCTCTACTATATCCAGATAGGATTTTGCCTTGTAAGAAGTTATCCCTATATTATTGGCTGCATTAGAAAGCAGGAACATCTGTGAATCGTTAAATGACAGCATTCTCATGAAATTCTCGAACTCCCTTGAATCCTCTATCTTGAAAAAGGAGGTTATATCTTTCTCTATGTACAGATCCACCAGATTCAGAAGAAGTGTTTCTTTCAGCGAAGCGCTTTCCGCTTTCACAACCTCTGGATATCCGCCAAAAATAACATATTCTTTCCATAACGAGAGCAAATCTTCAGACAATGATGGTTTAAGCGGAGGTTTTCCCCCATCTATAAAATCAAACACAGACCTCTTTTTCTCGACGAATATCTTATGGAGCCCTTTATCTCTAACCTCTATGAATTCGCCAAAACCAAACGTATATAAGTCAAATACCAACGCCCTGCCGACAAGGAAGCCCAGAACCTTGTTCCTTATCTCGAGTGAAGAAGAGCCAGAAGCAAAAATCTTAATCTTTCCTTTGAATGAATCGTAAAGTATCTTCATTATTTCTCCAGCATCGCCAAGCCTCTGGATTTCATCAAAAAAGAATGTGGAATTGCCGTTTTCATAAAGCCTCTTAGCATAGTCTATCGGGGATTCGCTTATCGCTCTCCTATTGCTTGCAATGTCAAAATCCACGAATGCTTTTTTTCCTTTAATCTTCCTTGCTATAAGTCCCATTAACGTTGTCTTTCCCGCCTGCCTGGGTCCCCGTATAATTATGATCTCATCCCTGCTGGCGAGAGGGATTATGTTGTCTTCTATGTCTCTGCGGAATATGCCTCCTTCCATGATGGATTTAAACAGGGAAAGTATTTAAATATTTGTAAATAACCAAGTTATTTCAAAATAGATTTGTAAATAACCGAGTTATTTAGAAAAGTCGGCAAGACACTTCACGATAAAGCCCAACAAATACAACATAAAATATCTGAAGAAGAGCAAGATTGGTCAGCTCCTAGACAATGCTGCATGAATTATGTTAGAGCCAGCTCTCTTTTGCAAGCAAATACCATGAATTACTTTTTAGCAAATGGATTTATTACTTCTAAACCGGGAATTTTATCAAAATCCTTGACATTTTCTGTAATTATCTTGCTTATGCCATGTTCTTTCATAGTCTCTGCTATAAGCGTATCCCAGAACTCTGTCTTTGAAGTCCTGCACGTAAAAGCCGCTCGCTTCACTGTTTCAGATGTATACTCTATCTTCCTCCATTTTTCCGAATTAACAAAGTCGTTTATTATCTCAGATGCGACTTCTGCAGAAAGAGGGTGTTCAAATTTTGACGTAAGTACGAAAAACAACTCTGCGAGCACCTGATTCGAAATTATTCCAACTTCTATGCCTCTTGAGACACTCTTTATTATTTCTATCGAAACATTCGACTTTTCATGTTCGCTAATATCAAATGCATATGCCAATACTGACGTATCATAGAATATGTTATGCCCTATGCCATTCACCTCTTTTATTTGTAGTAAGTTTGCCCAACCTGAAACCTTTTTCAGCAAGCATTAGTAGATGCTCATCAGGATCGCCATCCTTTCGATGCCTGATGAAATATTCCAATGCCTCTTCAAAAGCCCTTCCAAGGCTGCCTTTGCCTTTTCCATATTTTGTTTTCACCATATCGCGGAATTCCTCATCGATCTTTTCATCAATGTTTATTGTTATAGTCTTCGTCATAATATTAATTTAGATAAACATATATTTAAATGTTTTGTATTCTAAATCTATATAACAATTCAAATAAGTATACCTGCAAGCCCCCTAGACAATGCTGCATGATGCATAATCATTAGTTTCCTAATAAGAAACATAAAGTCTATAATAAGTGAAATGTCAAACCTTCTTTGATTGTAGATGAAAGATAATGATTGATTAGATGGAAGATAATGAATTAAGGGAGATTACGGAAGGAGTAAACGGATTCAACGGCAAAAGCGTATTGCTTACTGGAGGCGCAGGCTTTCTTGGCAGTTGGTTTGCCGAGGCATTGATTATGATGGAAGCTAATGTCACAGTAGTGGACGATCTGTCAACAGGCAGAATCGAGAACCTGAAGGCGCTGGAAGGAAGCAAGAACTTCAGGTTCATAAAGGATGATGCTGCAAACGTATCCGCAAGTGGATACGATATAGTGATACACGGGGCAAGCATACCTTCGCCAGACGATTATTTCAGGAGGCCAATCAAGACGATAACATCGAACAGCAATGGCCTTCTCAACGTGCTCAACACAGCAGATAATGGCGCAAACATACTCTACATGTCTACATCTGAGGTATATGGCGACCCGCACGTAATCCCAACTCCGGAGACTTATTGGGGAAACGTGAATCCAATAGGCATGAGGAGCTGCTATGATGAGACGAAGAGATTCGGCGAGGCGCTCTGCATGGCATACTTCAGGGAAAGGGGAACAAGGGTGAAGATCGCAAGGATACATAATACGTATGGTCCAAGGATAGATGCGAAGATGAGGTATGCAAGAGCTATTCCAAACTTCATAAAGGCAGCGATAGGGAACGAGCCCATAAAGGTGACAGGGGACGGAAGCCAGACAAGATGCCTTACTTACGTTACTGACATGATAAGGGGTTTTCTCTTGCTTCTTCAGAACGAGAAGCTCAACGGCAACCCCGTAAACCTGGGCAGCGATACTGAGATGTCTATTCTAGAACTTGCGAAGAAGGTAAAGGAGATTGCGAACTCGAATTCAGAGATAAGGTTCGTAGAAGCTGCGCCAGACGACCCAAGGAGGAGGAAGCCGGATATAGAAAAGGCAAGGACAATCCTTGGGTGGAAGCAAATGGTGGGCATTGAAGACGGGCTGGAGAGAACAATAGAATGGTTCAGGAAGATATAGGATATACAAAGCTGTATATGCATTACAAAAACATCGCTGGAACAAACACTATATTTGTATTTCCTGCATCCTTTTTTGAAATGAATCTACGTGTTGCCACTATTGCTTTTTTTGGCGCATACGTGTCTATGAAGCTAGAGAAGCCCCTAGGTATCTCTGGTTTGCTTATGCCATATTTCACTTCTATGGGAAGCATCTTTTCCGCCTCGGAAATCACGAAATCTACCTCTGCTTTCGCAAGCGTCCTCCAGAAGTTTATTGTCATTGTCGGATTTGCGCGGCTGAACAATTCAGAGAATACGAAATTCTCAAGCACATGGCCTGCGTCTTCGCGCCTCTCAATATCATTGAAGTTCTGTATTATGTAATTCCTTAGCCCGATGTCGACAAAATACACTTTCGGGCTTTTCCTAAGTTCCACTTTCCTGCTCTTATGGTATGGGAAGATTCTCTTTATTATATATGTGTCTTCTAGTATATTCAAGTATCTCATGAGGGATGCGTAATACGTCTCTGAATACGAAGACAGGCTTTCATAGCTTAATACCGAACCAATGCCTGCAGCCAGCGCAGTCACGGTCTTCCTCAGTTTAAAAGAGTCTGTAATCCCGAAAACCCCTGCCACGTCTTTTTCTATATATGTGGAATATATGTTCTTTAGCACTTCCACCTTCCTATCCATCCCGTCTCTCTTCACAACTTCCGGGTAGCCTCCGAACTTAAGATAGTCCTCAAAATGCCTTTCTATCTCCTGCATTGATGTTTCGTCTAGGGTTGCATCTTTTGCATCGCCCAATGCGAACATCCGTACAGATTTCGTATTCTTGCTGAATATCCTGTATAGCCTTTCATCGTTGTAATGCAGGTATTCCCAGAAATTTAGTGGTAGAAGTTCATATAGGAATACTCTGCCTACAAGAAACTTCGAGAGACTTGAAACGTCTAGCGTAGATGATCCTGTTATGAAGAACTTTGCGTTCTCCATTGTGTCATAGAGCAGCTTCAGCCTTTTGCCAGCATCAGAATCATACTGCACCTCATCAAGCAGGAAATAATGCCTAGATCCACCATTTATGAAACTTCCAAGATATTTCCTTGGATCTTTTCTGAACTCGTCCAGCGCTACCGGATCCTCAAAGCTTATGCTTGTAATTTCTTCCTCTCTTATGCCAGTAGAGATAAGATGTTCCATTATCATCTTTAGCAGCGTACTCTTCCCTGCCTGCCTTGGTCCGCGTATAGCTATAATCTCCCTGTCTCTGATTCTCGACAATATTGTCTGGAAAATATCCCTGTCTATAATGCCCTCCATATATGCATATTATTATTAAAAAGATTTAAATAATAATATGGTTAAAATTAAAATATATTAAGGATATTCTGTCCGGTTATTGCACATAAGTCGTTACAGCAAAATATCTATGCAATCTAATGGCTAGAATTGTAATGGCCAAAAAGACAAACCAGTACCAGCAGAAGGCCTTGCAAAACATATAACGCGCTCAGGAATGGCATTGAAGAGGGACTGGCAATGGCCATAGGGGGGTTCAGGAAAGAAAGCCCATATTTCAAAGTCGAGGTTGTAAAGATTTATAAATGTAAAACGTCATAATATGAACATTGCTTCCCCAGGGTTGTCTGGTTCTGCCAGACAAGCCTGGGCTCTATCTCTGATTTTATGGACGATGCAGCATTCTTTATAGATAATTCCAATTTCTACCATTCTTTAAAAACAGCACGCAGGCTTCCATTTACCACATCTGACTATGATGCGTTATTTGCCAAACTATCGCAGCAATTTAAGCTGAATCTGAAAAAAATATTTATATACGACGCCATCAAGGACGTTTCCAAAGAGCCCGAAAAGTATATTTCGCAGCAACGATTTCATGCGGGTATAAGATCTCTTTCGACAAAATGGCCGATAACCTTAAGGACACGGAAACTTAGATATAGGGCTAAAGACAAAGTACTAATTGCAGAAGAAAAAGGAATAGATGTAATGCTTGCAGTAGATGCTATATCTACAGCAGTAGAGAAGAACCATCAAAATATAATAATATTATCCGGAGATGCGGATTACGTGCCTGCTGTGGAATTTATGAACAAACTCGGTGTAACTACGATAAACATGCATTTATATTCCGGAAGTTCCATTGAATTAAGGAATATCTGCAATAAACACATATTGATCCATTTTAAGGATAGTGAAATTATGCTTAAGGGATTATGATGAGGATAGGAATAATAGGCATGGGCTATGTTGGATTGTCTATTGCGATAGCGCTTGATACTATAGAAGCAAGATGCAAAAACGGTGCGCAAAATGAACGATAAAATAAACATTATAAATATCCTGAGTATTCCCCCAACTTCGTTGGGGGTTGTCTAATCCTCCAGTAATATACGCTTTCTCTAGAATATTTCTCTAGCTGCAGTGTGCAGTAGGGTTTACTTCCACTTTTCTGCAGGAGAAATGATACAATGATTAGTGTAACTCAGACAAAAAATAAAAAGGAATTGGATTTCCAGTACAACTTTGAGTATATTGTGCTTGTACCGAAATATCGATTCAAGGTCTTCAAGAATCCGAAGGCGCAGAAGATTGTTGCAGATGCATTCAAAGAAATCGAGATGCAGTACAAAATCAAGATAAAAGAATTCTCGTTTGGAGACGATTTTGCACACATTCATATGGAAGTCAACGTACCAAATAAACTTTC
>JAJYWY010000030.1 GCA_021791245.1 Microcaldota archaeon | reverse complement strand
GTTAGGGCTTTGATTACCTTGTCGTAATTTACTGGTATGAGCCTAGACACTTACCTGCACCATCTCCACTGGTACTGGGTCTCCGTGTTTCTTGAGTGCTTCTAGGTACGCTTGAATAGCCTCCTTGCCGTTCTCGTTTATTGTCATTATGTGTGAAATGTGGTCTATCTTTTTTGCTTTCCAGCGACCTTTTATCTTCTCGAAGCCCTGAGTTGCTCTAAGGACTGCCTTAGTTGATATCTTATATTCTCTACTGAGCCTCGATAGCGACTGCCCAGACCTCCTGGCATGGCTCAGAACCTCTAAGGCTCGTCCCCTTGCCAACTGTTCTCTTGGGTTAAGCGTGTTCCATGATCTTGTGGATATGGGCTTAGGCATGCCTTTGCTGAGGCTCTTTGCCTTTACTTTAGCATGCCCTCTTAGCTGGTCTAATGTTGCTTTGGAATATAGTGTGTGGAGTCTTTCGATGACAAACCGCTTAAAAGTCTGCCAAAATAGGGCATTTTACTCCCTACGAATGGGTGAAATACTCCCAACGTCCTGCCTTTGAGCAGTAGATAGGTATTTATACTTATTCTACTTAATATACTTAGATGGTTAGAATGACGAACATGACACTGGCTGTACCTGACGAGCTTATGGCTGTAATGAAGAAACATAAGGAGATAAAGTGGAGCGAAGTGGCGCGAGAGGCGCTGGCTGAGAAAGCAGATGAGCTGAAGCTTATGGATCAAATCCTCTCAAAGAGCAAGCTGACCGAGAAGGATGCGATAGAGATAGGCAGGAAGATAAATGAGGGTATCGCAAGGAGACACGGATTGCTATGATGGTTGTTATAGATGCGAACGCCGTTATCTCAGCCCTGCTTAAGGACGGAAAATCGCGTCAAATAATTGTAAGCGGTAAATTTACCTTGGTAGCTCCGGACTACCTAAGCGATGAACTTTACAAGCATAAAAAGTACATAGCGGAAAAGGCTGGGATATCTGAAGGTGAGGTGGAGTTATTAATCGTCCTGTTGTTAAGAAGAATCCGAATTGTGCCAAGTACTGAATACAAAGATAAGATGACCAAAGCGGTGAAATTGATTGAGAATGATGTAAGGGATGCCCCTTATGTGGCTTGCTGCATGGCATTGAAATGTGATGGCATCTGGACTAATGATTCTGATTATGACGACAAAGAAGGTATAAGAGTGTTCAAGACTGAATATTTAATGAAGTTGCTGTGACTGAGATAGGAAGACACTGAAAAGTATCTATAAAGTATAGATTTTGTGGTTGGTAATATGGGAGATAGGTACAACAAGAAGAAAGCTTTTGAAAGAATAAAGCAAATGGCGAAGAAGCGGGATAGGAAGCGTGGCAGGCTTAGCCAGAAGGAGATAGATAAGGAAGTTATGGCAGTTAGACATGGAAAGGCATCGAAGTTGGCTACAGCATTGGAGAACCTAATCAAGATAGACGATGAGTAAGTCACTAGTGCTACATGGGAGGGGCATGGCAAAAGATGGGATAAGGCAAAGAAGGATGCAGTTAAAGCACTCAGAGCATTCAAGGGAACTCATTGAAGGGATTTCTTAATCCGTTCTACTTGTTCTATTGAGAAGGTCTTGTCTATTTCCTTGTAAAGCTCCTGCTTTGTAGTGCTTATGTAGGTTAGCGTTACCGCTGTTGCCCTGTGGCGCGTGAACTTGGCTGTAAGTATGATATTGTCGTTTGTCTGCTTAGAGAAGCTTGTTATTGCATAGTGGCGCAGGCTATGTGTAGTAAGCCTATGCAAGCTTCTAGGAGTCCTATCATAGTTGGTTTCATCGCTGCTGTCGTATACCTTGTCAAGCCCTGCACGCCGGACATAGAACCTGAACCTGTTTCTAACGTAGTTCTTGCTCAGGTATTGCTCGTTCCTCTCGCTGTATTTACCTTCTTCCTTGAAGAACAGGTATCCAGCGGAGGACTCTATTTGTCTGTTGTTTGGTTTGATGTATTCAAGCGTCAGCCTGAATAGAGGTACTGGTATGATTAGTGTGTCTAATATGTTTGATTTTTCGCTTTTGATAGTGAGTTCTCTCGTCTGAAAGTCAATGTCTTTTATGTTCAACCTTACGGCTTCTCCTATTCTTAGGCCAAGCTGCGCTTGATATGAGAAGAGCAGTCGAAGTTTTGGGTTGTCTATCGTTCTGAAGAACATCTGCACTTCCTGTCCGGTGAAGCATTTGTTTAGGCTACCGTATTTAGGAGGCAGGTTCTTCGCGAACTTCTTTAGGAACTGTTTGTGGACGATTTTCTTCAATTTCTTGAATTGATGGTGAGTAAGAGTTGGGAGAATCGAATAAAGGCTGTTAATAAGCCCTTCGTATTCGATTTGCTTTTCGGATTTGAACCCAGCTTTGTCGTCGAAAATCTGATTTGCTCCCACCGGGATTTGAACCCGGGTTGCTAGCGTGAGAGGCTAACGTCCTTGACCGGACTAGACGATAGGAGCATAGTTTCCTATAATTATCGCAAGGTATATATAAAATAATCTCCTTAATATCAGTACTAATTCTAATAGTGACTATATGCCCTTATGCGAGAAATACGCACCTACAACGCTTCTTGGCATAGTAGGCAACACGGAATCGATAAACAAAATTATGGAATACGGATTAAAAGCGCAGGAAGGGAAAAAGCCGCGCCCTCTAATGATATTCGGACCGCCGGGCACAGGCAAGACTGCGGCAGCACATGCACTCGCATACTCGCATGGCTTCGAGATACTTGAACTCGATTCCAGCGATACGAGAAGCAATGACGTGCTTTCCAGAAAGATGCTTCCCGCTGCAAGCTCTTCCTCGCTTTTCGGCAAGAAGACGCTTATATTGCTTGATGAGATAGACGAGCTCTCGTCCAGCTTCGATTCCGGTGCCGACAAGGCAATCCTGACATTGATAAAAACATCAAAGCATCCTATAATCTTCATAGCCAATGACTTCTGGAACCAAAAAATAGCCTTTCTCAGGGAATACGTCGATAAGTGCGAGTTCAAGAAGCTTAAGCCTGATGAGGTACTCCATCTGCTGAAGAACGTGCTTAAGAGAGAAGGAAAGGAGATGGATGAGCAGACTTTGGGTAATTTGGTCAAAAGAAGCAACGGCGACGCAAGATCCGCGCTCAACGATCTTGAAACTATGATGGATGCAAGCCCTGATTCAATAGATGCGCTTGGGATAAGGAACAGGAAGACGGAGATATTCAATGTGCTTGACAAGATATTCTCTTCTATGAGGTTCGAACCTGCAAGAAACTCTATAATGAACGCAGACATAGAGATAGAGATGCTGCTAAATTGGATAAGCGAGAATATACCGAACAGATACTCTGCAAAGGAGAGTCTTGCAGGCGCATTCTACAACGCTGCGATATCGAGCAAGTTCATAGGCAATGCAAAAAGGAAGAATTATTACGGTTATTACAGGTACGCAAGCATACACATGTCTTCAGGCGTGGCGCTTGCAAATGAATTCGGAAGGACGTCCTCATTGAAGCCGTATACATTTCCAGCAAGGATAAAGTATATGAGCATGACAAAAAAAGACAGGAACCTTTCAGGACAGTACATCTCAAAGCTAATATACCAGCTACATGCACACAAGAAAGACATATCTGAGGGATACGTGCCTATGCTAAATATGCTGGTAAATATGGCAATGAAAGAATTCGGAGAAGAGAAAACTTACGATTTCTTCGAGTACAAGTACGGAATGGGGAAGGCAGAAGTAGATGCAATAAAGGATAAGCGAATATTCAATCTCTCTTCAACAGGCTGAAGTCAGGCCTAATGATATATGTATTCCACCTGTTGTCAAAATCATATTTTTTATATAGCATTTTCCAAAAATGTGGTGCACAAAATATGCCAAGTGTCGGATCCGACATGAAAGTGTTTGCACCAACCTTAACATCCACCACCATATGCCCTATTCTTTTGTTGCTGCTGTAGAAAGTTATCAGATTTACTTCAAAATCTTCTATTATGTAAAGTACTGCCAAAGTAGCAGCATAATCTTTGCATATCCCTTTCCTTTCCTCCGCTATTTTATCAAGGCTAATTATCCCCCTGCGATCTTCTATGCTTTTGATTTCTCCGTCCTTTTTTATAATTTTTGTATTGTCATAGGTGTATTTTTTATGTAGCGCCTCCATAATTAAATATGCATCTAGCTGCCTTCCGCCAAAATCACCAAATGCCGGAGAGTTGACTAAATGGCAAATCCTATCCTTGTTGTCAATGAAATACTGTTTTCTATCATTAACATACCCAAGAACCTCATTATGCAAGTCCCTTAGATGCCTGGATTCAAGGCCGCAAAGCACTACACTAGTATTCTCTACGCATATTATGTCACCTTTCCTCAATTTTTCTTTTAAATTATTTAGGTATCTAAAAGAATGCCTTAAGTCAAAGCTACATGAATCGAGTTTACTGAAGCCTTCCATCAATTCGCCAACATTGAAAGTATCATTAGATTTTAAATCAAGGTTCATGGTGAGCACCAATAAATTCAATTTTCACTATAGCCTATAAGTTGTCCAATTTATGTTTCTGCAAATATAAGGCTCCAATCCCTATACATATCCTTTGTCGTCTCCACACATTTTAGAGGGTCAATTTTTCAGTGCAATGTTGCATTGCAGATATCATATTTCCTTGAGTGTGGATTTCAGGGTGTTATACAGAATAATATCATTTTGTTATAAACATATATATCTTTTTTGTTCCATGTTCCTATAACTATATTGCGTCTGTGAAGCAATTCGTGATGTGGCTAGAAAAATCACAAATCGTGCCTCTTTATGTCTCTCATCAGAAATGCTATAACGAGCCTTTCAGCTCTCTTCATCCCTTGTTCATTCAAATTATGCTTCTGCTTCCTTAAAACTTCGAATTTTGATATTCCATCTTTATAGTTTGGTATGGATTTCACGGCATTCTCAGATGTATCTTTTGAAAAAAGGGTATCATTCTCCCCATGTATTACCATTGTGGGGAAATTTATATCCGTGAATGACCCCGTGAAGCATGATTTCAATGAATTAAACATTATTTCATCTTTTAGAATCTCGAATGTTGCATTAAGCTTATTAAATCCCCTTTCAGTATCAAATCTTTTAATAAGTTCATTATCTATATTTATTCCGTCCGGCATAAAGAGGCCAAGTATGTATCTTTTTAGCCATCTAGTCTTGAGCGCAAGCTTCAGGATCTGCTCACCAACGATTGGAAGGCAAAAAGACATATAATATAAGGCATGGCATGGGAATTTTTTAATCATTCCATATGAATTTATCAGTACGAGTTTATCTACGGATTCCTTATTGCTTAATGCATACTTTAAGGCGATCCCTCCCCCCATAGACTGTGCTATTATTGCCGGTTTCTTTAATCCTGTGGCATTTATGAATTTTGACAGGAAGTCCGCATAGTAATCTATAGTATAATCTGCCTTTATCCCGGAATTCATACCGAACCCAGGAAGATCCGGAACAACTACCCTATAATCTTCGGATATGTCGCAAATAAATGTTGTGAAATCTTTGGCTGAACTGAGACCTGCCCCATGAATCATTATAATCTCTTTGTTCCCATTGCCTACTGAAAGGTAGTATATTTTTTTGCCATCTACTTCAATAGCCCTTGTCTCTACTTTGCACTCCCTTTTTAAGCTCTTAACAAGGCTGATGTCTACGCATTCTTCGTTTTCCTTGTCCTGTGCCTTCTTATCTTTTGGTGCGACTGCGCGTTCATACTCCCTATTCCCCTCCATCTTCTCAGACCTCGTTTAAGCAAACGAGATATATATGCTAAAAATCCATTAGGAATCTTTAAGAAGCTTCTGTTCTATCTTCTCTATATGGAAATATTTAAGGCATACGACATAAGGGGAATATATCCATCCGAGCTTGATGAGAAGAAGGCATTCCGCATAGGAAGGTCCATTGCAACATTGGCCAATGGGAAAACATTATACATGAATATTGATACCAGGCTGGGAAGCAAGATGATAAAAGAGAACTTCGTCGGGGGAATGCTAGAGTCGGGAGGGAACATTGTGGATTTAGGCATGGGCACCATAATGGAAGCTGCAGTTGCATCCTACAAGAATGATGCATTTGGCATCTCCCTTACTGCATCTCACAATCCTGCAGAATATGCCGGAATAATAGCAATGGAAAAAGGCGTAACAGTAGACCCACAAAGCATAAAGGGATTTTATTTAAGCGGAAGGTTTTCTGCTGGGAAAGGCACATTGGCAAAAGAAGACTTCAAAAATGAGTATATAAGCCTTATAACAAAGGGCGTATCAGGCATTGGCCTTAAGGTAGGCATAGACAGCATGGGCGGGTCTACGACACATATAATAAAATCGATTATGGATCGCATAGGGTGCGAATATTCTGCAATTTATGACATGCCATCAGAAACCTTCTATGGAAGGCACCCTGAGCCAAAGGAGGAAAATAGCAAAGATTTATCAGTATTGGTAGTTGAAGACGGGCTTGATTTTGGAGTCCAGTTTGATGCAGATGGCGATCGCATAGGAATAGTGGATGAAGAAGGCCGCTTCATAAACCCTAACCTGCTAGGATTAATCTTCATAAAATACAACAATTATAAGAAGGTAGTTGCAGATTTTTCATTTTCAAGAATTATCGAGAAATATGCAAGCGTAAAATATGAAAGGGTTGGGCATAGGTTTATAGAGGCAGAACTGATGCGGCATGGCTATCCATTTGCCCTCGAATCATCTGCCCATTTCTACTTTGGTGAATACCATCCCTTCTCAGACGGGCTTCTTTCCGCAGTTATGTTCGCCAGGATATTAAAAGAATCAGGGAAGAAAGCCAGCGAGATTGTGGATTCTATGCCTAAAGTATACTATGATGTAAAAGGGCTAAAATTCAATTCGGACAAGGACAGGGATTCGCTTATGGCAAAAATAGAATCCAGGGTTCTCGGCATGGAAGGCGTTGAAAGGCTAGACGGGATAAAAATCAAGATCGGCGGCGGCTTTGCCTTATTCAGAAAATCAAACACTGAGCCTTTAGTAAAGGTATATTGCGACGCACAGAGCGCTGGGGAGCTTGCCGAAATAATCAAGAAGGCAGAAGCTCTCTGCTCAGGTTAGCCTAGTGTTTCTGCTTTAGATTTTCCTTATTATGTGCAGTAATGCTGTTGCTATCGTTTTTTGCACTCTCATTCCTGAGATTCCCGGAAATAAGGTCTTTTAGGGTGTATTGTGGGAATGCACCTAGATAGCGCATATCTACTTTGCCTACAGTCGCTTCTGCGAAATTGCCGTTAAGCCTAACATTGACATTGTTTGTGGTCTCTCCCGTATCGCTTCCATATGTATATACATAAGGGAACGTGACAAGCCCTTTTCCATCTTTGTCATAAAAGAGCGAAAGTTTTGCATCAAGCTTTCCGAAATGCTCCATTAACCCGTTTCCTATGCCTCCAAATACAAGCTCCACGTCTCCGGGATCAAGGAAAACATCTTTTCCTGACTTAGGAAATAGCAATGACGACTGCTCATTTAGCACCACAAAGTTGGCATTCTTGACATTAGGATCCTTTATCATTGGATCTCTTTCCCATATCAGCGACATTTTACCGCTCCTGCTTATTTCATAATACTTGTATTCTATTACTACCCCGTTGTAAGGCAGGACTACCTCCTTCATATCTAGAAGATTCTTTGATGGCATTTTGGTGACATATGGATACCATTTGTCCCATTTGGATGAAAGATAAAAGAATCTGCCAAGCGATGTGTTCTCATATCCTCCCATCTCCTTGTCTCTCTGCGTAAGAAAGTTTGTTATCCAGCTGCCATAAGGCACGAAATCACACAAACTGTACTCTGGGTAATCCCTTATTTTGTAATTGGCTCCATTTTTATCAACAGTATAACTTATAACATCCTGAAGCCAGTATACGTTCTTTTTGCCATCGTTATCCTCCACCATTAGGTTTGCATTCAGCTGTATAGACGCAGATTTGTTCTTAAGTTCATCAGCCCCATTGTTCTTCTCTGGAAGGAAAGCATCAAGCTCATAATATCCTGCAACTTCATCCGTTGATATGCTATTGGCATTCAGCTGCTTCTCTCCGTTATTGTTTGAAGAATGGCCATTAGCATATGCTGCTATTCCCATTGGCGCAGATACTGAATGTATGGTATATGAATTATTGATACCCCTATGGTCATTCATCATATGGCGGGTGCTATTATTGTCTATCGATGTCTGATTCAAGCAAACTAACAACGCCGCGCACGCAATTCCTTTAGAAATGCCCCTAAGCATCCTCTTAAACGCACTATTTGTAGCTTTTTTTTCTTCGATTCCCATAATCATCTGACTTATACTTAAATAACTGTTTTTAATAGTTGTGTGCAACACCCATTCATAATGTCGGTGCGTTTTGCATAATATGCCATGATTGGAAAATCAGATATTACACATAAATGAATCGTTTGCCTGCGGTAAATAAGGGGCAAATAAGCGCTATTTCAGATACATGCAAGCCCCAATTATGCTTATCCATATGGATATGAATGTTATTTCGAGCAGTTCTGATTCTGCAGAGCCTATGGGATTCAGTGAAAGCAGATTTGTTATGTATATTGAGAATGAAAGCAAGAGTGCACCGCTTCCTGCAAGAATTCCAACTGCCCTAAGGAAAAATGGGATAAACCTGTTGCCTATGCTGGTTGCCAATATTGCTATTGGAAAGAGCAAGAAGAACAACATCGAGAACACATAATGTATAAGAGGCATGTTTTCGCTGAATATGCTAGTAGCAATTGCTGCCATGCTCGCCACAGCCAGGGCGCCTCCCCATACTCGCGCCTTAAACTTAAGAATGAAACCCATGGAGAAGATAAGCGAAAGCACACCTGCGCCCATCATTCCTAAATTGTATACAAATCCATATTTCCCTACCCCAAAATCGCTCAGGAAGTTTGCGGACCATGAGAAAGAGCCGTAAAGGGCGGCAGCGATTATTATTGTGGCGAAAACAACAATGGGCGCAAGCATGCCTGCCATACCCCCTATTGAAGGCAAACTTGCCCAATTGCCATGTCTCCTTTGCATGAAACACCTTTTCATACAAATTATAAAAACATGATGGCGGCTTTCGCCGCCTCAACTGGGTGTGCCAACTTTCGGTGGCAGTATGTTAACGCATATCAAATATATAAATCTTTTTATTTAATTATACTAAATTATACAAAAGTATAAATATTTATACTTGAATAATATACGTAGGCAGAAGCGTAGATCGAGCGCAGTATAAATACGATAGGGCATCTTGTCCTGCGGCTAACCGTCTCAACGTTGGGTGATATTGGGTGATGTCAATGAAGGTGAGCACGAAGAAGGAATACGAAAGGAAGCTGAAGGAGGTTCTTCGCAGCATGATTTTGGAGGCATGCAAAGAAGAGCATGAGTGGGCAGCCGAAAGCATGTCAAGCACAGTGTGCGACATGATAGAAGGGCTCTCGCTCTGCAGATCAATGAGGGAAGCTGGCATAAAGAGGATATACGAAATGAGGACTTATATCTCTGATGGCTACATAACCTCAAACCTTGTTTCGGCTACAGAAACAGAAGTGGATCCTCCATCCACTTCACTTTTTAATCTTGCCATATGCGGGATAACGGAATCCTTAGCTCCTGCGCTGACCTATGTATAATTTATAGCCGCTACCTGGATGAAATAGACGCCAGGATCTCCATTGCCAAGTGTAAACTCCCCCCATACAGTGCCGGAATGCAAAACACTGCTTTCATTATTGCCAACACGCATGATTACGTCCATAGTGCTACCGTTTTTGAAGCCATTGTTGCTAACGAACGCATATGGGGCGCTGAAAGGCACGTCAGGTATTGCGCTTATGATTTGATTGCTATCTGGCGGGGCATATCCGAATCTGCTTCCGGCCGGCACGAACACTATGTTTGCAGTGGCCCAATCCACCCCAGTATGCTGCCCTAGTGACAGCTCAAGCGTGCCAGTGGAGGGATTGTAGATTACGTTGGAACATATATACCCAAATGTTTCGCTGCATACAAATCTATCCTTATGGCCGATTACAAGCGCAATTCCTGTTATAGTGATTATAAGCGCAGCAAGCCAGAGAACTTTGAGCCTCCAGTTTTTTCTTCCTTTCATTTTATCATTGAATGCCTAATCTAATAGATTTATAATGTTTATACAAAAAACATTTTATGCCCCGTTAAGCATTGCAATACCTAACATAGCCCCCAATACTATGGGAACCGCCAATATAAGTATGAGCAAGATCACCGAAAGTATTTTTCCAAGCTTCGAAAGTTTTTTTTTCTTTGCATCAACGCTATTGACATAATCAAAATAGAAGATTGTAGGCATCATTGCAACGAAAGGGGTCACAAACAGGACGTATAATATATAACCTATGATTGGTATTATATTCAATAGACTTAGAACCGCTGAAACTATATATGTTATAGCCAAGGCTGCAAATATTTCCCATATATTATTTTTTCCTATTTCAATGCTTCTATTTACTGCATCAAGTGCATTTTTATTTTCAAGCAAAACTACAACATACGCTTGATACATGAGTATTGATGTAAAAATTATCCATGCCACGCTTATTACAAATATTATTGCAAAAACGAATGTTGAAGACGCAATAGCGGTAGGGTTAACTATAAGATAATAAATAGGAAGACCAATCACAAGGAGAACAGGGACAATCTCCATCAAAAACATTATCACCCCTGCCCCAAACAGGCTCCAGACTCTAGAATACGCCTTCCTCAGTGCATTCTTTACACTTACAATCTCTTTCTTCTTGCTTTGATTTGCTATTACCACATATGCTCCCGATATGATAAGCATACATACGATGAGCAACACGACTAAAATTGCAGAAATAACAAGAAAGGGGATAAGGCCTGAACTGGAAAGAATCCCCGAGATTCCCGGAAATGCTTCGCCTAATACATTGATGCCTAAAGTAAAGAAAGCTAGGGCAACTTCGCATACAATAAATACCAATACTGCAATTGCTGTCAATATCGGCAGGACAAATATCGAAAGGTTGGATTTCAATATGTCAAAGCTTTCCCCAAGCAAGTCCCAGATACCCATATTATTTCCTTTATGAATTCTGAATCAATGTATAAAAATATATGTTAATCACGAAAACGCTGATAGAATGTTGAAAATATCAAATATTGCACATATGATAAGGAATATTCCTGGTGCCTTCTCCAGAGGCAAAGATGAAAGGATAGGAAGGATATGCAAGGTGCTGAGGCTAGGAATGCACCGCAATTCACTTAATTGGAGATGGCAGAGGAAGTTTTTTTCTTTTTTTTATTTTGACATGCAAAAGGAGCTTAATCCGCACATAGCGATATTCGGAGAAAGCGGAAGCGGAAAGTCTAACGCGTGCAAGATGATGCTTAGGAGCGCGAAGCGCAGCTCCAGGATTATTGTATTTGATCCGCACAATGAGTATGTGGGCTCGGCAACGGATCTCGGGGCGGAAGTATACGATGCGTCTAGATTCAGCATAAATATATTCAGCCTCGATGGTTCAAGCGAGAAGGAGCGAACAGCAGAGCTGACAGGCATGTTCAAGAGAGTAATGCATCTTGGCGAGGTGCAGTCAAGCATCCTCCAAAAATGCATATCTTATTCTTACAAGAGGTCAAGGATATATGGCGCAATGCCTACAATGAAGGACCTCCTGTTCATGATAAGGGTATTCAAAAAGCATGCCTCCAAATCCGAGATGAAGACCCTGCTTTCCCTTGAGAATAGGTTCTCTGCGCTTGATATAGGAACATTTTCTTCCGATAGCAGCATAGATTCCGTATTGGCAAGGAACAGCATCTTTGCCATGTCCAACATAAGGACGCTGGAAGCGCAGCAGATATACATGGAGAACTTCCTGAAGAAGATGTATGCAAGGATGCTAGGCATGGAGAGGGAGAGCGGCCAGAGAATATACATAGTTATAGATGAAGCGGAAAGGCTTGGCGACAATTCCGTAATAGAAAGGCTAGCATCTGAAGGCAGGAAGTACGGTATAGGCATAATATCAATATCTCAGAGGGCAAAGGAAATGCCAAAGAGCATACGCAACAACACCTCCATGTTTATGGCATTCTACCAGAGGGAGCCAGAGGAATTGAACTACATATCAAACATGATAGCGTGCGGTACGGAATACAACAGGTTCTCTGAAGTTAGGAAAAACATCAGGAATCTTAAGAGGGGGAGCGCTATAGTAGTGTCATCTAGACTCAGGGAGCCTGCAGAAGTCAGGTTCGATGCGTTCAGCGAAACAGACAGCTACATAGGCTATGACATATCCGAATTCTGCAGGATACCGAAAAAGAAGGAAGAGGTGTTTGCGCATTTTGCCAAGAAAGGCTTTGATGGAAGCAAAGTATCCAGGGAGCTCTCTTCGCTAATCAAGAAGGGCAAGCTGTCATATTACCTGATGAAAACTGGCCCACATTCAGGCATTTGGTACATATCAATGCACAGGAACAGCGCAGAGCACGACGTTTCAGTGTTCATAGCAAGCAAGATACTCAGTTCTTGCGGGATCAACAACGTAATATACAACAGCTCATACGGTCCAGATATAATAGCTTACAGCAAAGGAACCAAGATTGCAGTAGAATACGAGACTGGCAAGAACGACATTTCAAGCGCAAGGAGGATGCTGTCATCAAGAGAGGCCAAATACAATAAGATAATGGTGATAGTGAATGATTTCCATTATAAAGAATACAAAAATGAATTCGGCAATTCATGCGAAGTGATTAGGGCCTCCGAATTCTTCTCTGCCAATCAAGCCAGTGCGGATCCGTAAAGCGATGAAAACATGATATAGGACTGCACTGCGTTTACAATTGCCGCTACAGCGAACACGACAAGGACTACAAGTACCAGCGTCATGAGAAACACGAAGAAAGCCTCACTGCCCATTATCTTCTGCTGTGCTCCAAGCGCAATTACAAACAACGCAAGTTCCCACGCGGCTATTATGTAAATTATGGGGAATTCTATAAAAGGCAGGGAGAGGAGCCAACCAAAGGCAAGGAAAGGCATTGCTGCATATGTGGCAGCTGAGAATGTCTGGCTGTAATTGCCTTTAAATGAATTCATTATTTTTTTGCCTACCAGCTGATAAAGCGCAGCATTGACGGCAATTCCAAGCGGCACTGCAATGAAGAAGATTAATACGCCCGTAAGCACAGCATCCGTGGAAAATGTACCCGTAATCGGAATATGAAGCCATGTGTAGTATAGCGCAAGCTGGGGCACGTATGAGCTTAAAAGAAGGCTTGCCAATGCAAAGAGCACGAAAGGTATTATGCTGTTCGCATAATAGAACATTAGAGATTCCTTAACGCTTCTCTTTTTTGAAACTTCCTTCCTGGGCTTAATCAGAATGCCGTATCCGCTTACAAAATCTTTAAGTTCCATGTTTAATCATTGGTCTGAAAATTTATAATACCTTAAGTTCCGCTATTATGGAAAGCTTTTGCTTCTGCTTCTTAATATAAAAACTGGTGAATGTCTTAGTGTTGGCAATGTACAGCAGATTCTTATAATAGGGGCTAGGACCTCTCTGGAACTCCGGACACATACTTCAACTGCAGCATGATCAACATACAGATGTACAACACTTCGCCCACAGCAGCACAGATACAACAGTTCGATGCAGTGTAATAGCTGCCTATGTAAGATTCTTCCACTAACTACCGCGGCATGTTCAACTCCGGTTCCACAGCAAACAACATTACATGGATGTCGTTGTGAAGTTATGGCCGTGTAAGTACGTGATAAGCGTTTTTTGCCTTCCCCCTTCTATCTGCATCTCCACCCACCTCCTCCCGTTCCTCTCCAGCCATCTCTTTTTTTCCTTGTAGTCTGGGACTATCCTATACACTATATTCCAAAATTCCTTTGAATGATTCATCTCCTTTGTGTGTGCAAGCTCGTGCACTATCACAGAATCTATTATCTCATTTGGCATGAAGAACAGGTCGAAGCTGAAGTTTATATTCTTCTTGCTTGAGCAACTCCCCCATTTGCTCTCATGTTCCATTATCCGTATGCGGTTAACTCGCGTATTGAAATGCTGCGCGTTGATATCTGCAACTCTTTTCTCTACAAGCGGAAGTATCGCCTTTGTTATAGCCCTCCTTGCCAATATGGAAACGTCTTCATTATTATCGTATCCTTCTGGCAGTATTACCTTTACTACGTAGCCCATTAAGCGCGCACAGGCATGCTTCCTTTCCTCCCTTGATACGTTGATTGTGAAACTTCTGCCTAGCAATGAAACATTCTGCCCATCTTCAAACATTATCTTCCTGCTCTTTTCAACGATAAGATCAGGATTCCTCTCAATTTTCCGTATTATCCTGTCCTTCAATTCTACGAATAGCCTGTTCTTCTCCTGTTTTCCTATGCTGCTTGGAATTCTTATTATGATATCGCTTCCACGCACCCTTGCACTGGCAGTTCTTCCGAAAGCATCCTTGCGTATGATGTTGTATTCCGTTTCTCCAATAACCGTCTTTTCTAATCCTGCCTCCATTTTGCAAACCTCTTTGCTATAAGGAAGTATATTACCGTTTCAGCAAGAAGCACATAAAGCATGTTCACATCAAACGGTGCCAGTCCAGTAAGCCCCTGCATGAATACCGCTGCAGGAGTTGCAGGGGATATGAGCAGAAGGTACAGTACTGGCTTCGGAAGTATTGTGTACGGGTAGAAAATTGGCGGTATTATAGTAAATGCGAGCGAGAGTATGCTTGTCAGACCCCACACATTCCTCGAATGTGATGGAATGGTGGAAAGGAGAAACGCCATGGCAGTAGTGCAAAGCGTCAGGACCACAAGGATGAGAATTGTCACAAGCAGAGTTATCGGAGTGAATATATTGAAGAAAGAAGCTAATATCGCATATATGACAATTCCGGGCATAGCGAATATTGCATTTGATATGCCTAGGCCGAGCATGTATTCTGCCATACTCATTTTTGTAGCTATTATTAGGTCCTGGAACTTGAGCTCTATCCTTAGGAACGCCCCATCGCTCATCGTCTCCAATGAGCTCCCGGCTACAATCGATATGAAGCCGCCCACTAGCGCATAAGGCAGAAGGGCGCTTGAGAATTCCGATGTTGCACTGCTGATGGATAGTATTCCAAATATGAAAAGGAACGAAAGAGGCATAAGCATTACCAATATAGAATACACGAGCCCCCTCCTCAGGCTAGACCACCCATAGTAAAAACCGAAAGTCAGGGCGCTCCTAATCGACATAATCCTCCCTCCCGTCATTCCTTTCTTTTTCGACCCCTTCAGCGCCCTGCATTATGAATATGTCTTCAAGGTCGAAGTTCCTTATTACAATTCCATCTTTTCCTATGTATTTATTTGCATCTTTTTTGCTCACATATGAGATGTCCAAGTTTCCAAGTTTGAACGTCTTTTTGCCAGTTTTTATGCCTTCAATCCTTACGAGCCTGCTATACGGCCTGATAAGATTACCTATCTTCCCTTTTGCAAGCACTTTTCCAGAATCCACAAGTATCACGCTGTCTGCAAGCGCCTTCGCCTCCTCTACATAATGTGTAGTGAGAAGTATAGTCCCTTTTATCTTTTTTATAGCATGCCATACTTCTATGCGGGACAAAGGGTCGAGTCCTGTAGTGGGTTCATCGAGGAATATGGTGTCTGCGCCTGCCGCAAGCGCCATAGCTACGAATATCTTCCTTTTTGTGCCACCTGAAAGGTCGTCTGCAACCTTATCCGCCTCTTCTATTATATCGAGATCGTTGAGCGCCTTCCTTGCAAGCCTCTTTGCATCGCCTTCTCTTATGCCTCTTGCACAAAGGTAAACTATTATGTGTTCCATAGGTGTTAGAAGGCCTATGGGCTTACCTTCTTGCGGTATGCTTACTATGCTCTCCCTTATCCTGTCTGCATCTTTAACTACATCTATACCATTTATGTAAGCTTTTCCAGAAGTCGGCAGCAGCTGGGTAGACAATATTCTTGTCAAAGTGGTCTTTCCTGCACCATTCCTTCCGAGTATTGCCGTTATTCCTTTGTCAACTCGGAACGATATCCTATTTAACGCTTTGGTGCCATCCTTGTACGTTTTCTGCAGGTTCTCTACCACTATCAAACATATACACCATGTATTATTGACTTACTCCAGCCACATCCTAAAAACCTATAAGATAGGTTACGCATTCTTCATTGATTACATGATGAACAACGTAACACTACCTATAGGCGGTATATCAATCATAGATAAAATAGATATGGATTATGGTCTGATATCAGGCATCTTTGGAAAGGCTGGAGGCAGGACGCGCAATTTTGTTGGTGCGGTGAAACTCCTGCTCT
>JAJYWY010000027.1:11691-16728 GCA_021791245.1 Microcaldota archaeon | reverse complement strand
CGGAATAAGAGCATATCCCGATTGCATACAGACAGGGATGTATGCAAAGAGAGCACTGATACCTCCAAAGAGGCAACGCAAGGATGCTCTGCGACCTTGAACCCAGTAATGGTTCCGAAATCCGCTCTGATGGCAACATGTGAGGACGGACAAAGACAGAAGCGAAATGCAAGAGGAACCTCCTATCTCTCGGATAGGAGAGGATGTCAGTATATATTCCCATAAAGAGATTCCCTTGTCAAGATATTCGAGTATGCCAAGCCTTCCTTTCCTCTCTTCTATATTATATTCTTCTATGTATCTTTTCACTTTATTTAGGTCTATCTCGCCGTAAAATAGAAGGGATACTACATCTATTATGTCCTTCTCAATCTTTATCTTGTCATTGCTGAAATATCCGCATAGCTTTAGCAGCATTAACATCTCTTTCTCTATAACTTTTACATTCTCTATTGTATTATATGCAACGAGGATCCTGTTTGTTGGTATGGTAAGCTCACGGTCTGAGAAACCCTGCACGAATATGTCAACAGTTATGCCCCTTATTGTAGAATAGAAGGCATTTATTCCATGTTTATTTATTCCATATGCCTTGAAATATGCAAGCTCTTCAGTAGGTATCACCACATCAACATCCTTGCTCTTCTGCATCTTTACATAGAAATTTACTGCCCATCCGCCTATCAGCACGAAATCAACTGCAGTACTGAGTTCTTTGAGCAATTCCATGCTCTTGTCTGCCTCAAAGTCATTGTAATACTTCCTAACCATGCATACCATCTATTCTTGCCTTCAGCTTCTTCTCGAATTCTTGCGCATACCACGTCTTGATATTCCATAAGTCTGCATATACCTGAATGACAGGAGCTGACGCTTTTTCAAGCTTGCCTCCTTCCATCATATTTGCAAGTATCCTGTCAGGTTTCAGGACTATTATGTTGGCATAATCAGATGCTTGCGAAAGCCTTCCTTTTGGGAAACGATGCCTTATTTCCTCTGTTGATTTTTCTGTGGCATATACATAAACTTCGCTGTAATCCGATGCGTCATTCCCAAAAAGGTTTGCGTATGCCGTATATGCGGTATATGCAATCTCATCAGGCATCGCTTTCTCGATTTCGGTAATATTCTCCCTGAAATATGTAGAATAAACGATATCCGCACTTATTCTCCTTCCAGCACACATGTAATATAGGGCTTTATCGAAATTTATCAGTTCAAAATGCCTTTTGTATATAGAAACTGCACCTATTGTCTCAAGATTTCGCACCGCTATGCTTACGGTATTTGGAGATATGCCAAGCACCTTAGCTATGCCATTCTCAGTTAACATCATTTCCTTATTTGACAATGCTGCTTCTAGCACATACCTGTAAACGGCGAGGCCAAGTTTCATAATATACTATTTAAATAGATAAATATTTAAATATCATACTATATTATTTGTATAAATTATCCTATTTATAAGAACTTTATTTTTAAATCATACATGTTTTATAGGATAATATAAGATATTTACGGTACATGATACAGATTTGTTATGAACGGAAGCGATGCGTCTATTGTAGATTGGTTGAAAGAAGTAAGCTGCGGAGACAGGACTAATTGCCATGAAGGGCATTCTATAAGAGGATTAGGCGTGTAGTCGAAGTTATTGTCCATTACATATCTGGAAATAAGCACATATGATTCCGAAGGTATGTTGTGGCAGTTCTGAATGCCATCATAGTCAAAATAAAATCTGCTTAAGTTGTTGAAGTTCATGTATACTGCGACGTCGCCTAGCTCGCTGTCAAGGTATATTTTCGTATTGTTAGGCAACTTGTCAAGGTAATTTGCGGCAGAGATCTGTGAAAAGCGCTCTGCAACGGACATTGTATTTATCCTATTTGTTATCCCAAACGACGTAAAGACAAGTAGCAGTATTGTTATAGAGGATATAGATATTGCAATATACTTGGCTTGAATTCTTGAAGTTCTTATAGACATGACAATAGCTGCAGCTATTAATATTACAGATGGAGTAGCAATAAGGGTTAGATACCTGTCTAGCCTGTGGGTCAAAACGTATACAAACGGGTTTATGCCCATATGTTGCGGACCGAATTCCAAGTATAGTAAACCTGCAAAGAACCAAAAGAACAGAAAATAAGACGCTCTGTTCTTTTTGAATATAAGATATATGGCAGCAGGAATGAAAACGTAAAAATACAATCCAGGGGTAGTATTTATTGCACCATAAGGAAACATGATCTTGGGATAGAAGCTAAGCGCTTTGTTAATCGGCAGGGGAGTAAGATCCGGCCTGTTTGTCTGGCCGTAATATTGCATATTTGCAGTGAAAGTTATGAATGGATTCCCCGAATTTATGTAATTGAACAGAAATAAGGCTACGAGTATTATTATAAATCCGTAGATGTAGTGCAAAGTAATCCTGTTTATGCTAATCTTCTTTCTGATCAATTCTAATATCAAAAATAATGCAACTATTATCCAGAAGATAAAGCCTTCTGGTATAACTAATGCAGGAAAGACCAGTGTTGCACCTGCAGCCAGCCACCACTTTCTTGAAGAGGTCTTGATCGCGCGCAGCAGCGAATAAGCGGACAGGCTGACGAAGAACATCATAGGTATATTATCGCTCATAGTTACAGAATATACAGCCACCAACGGGAATACGGCTAACAAAAAGGCAGCAATAATCCCAGTATATTCATCATATAGCTCCTTCCCTATGAGGAACGCAAACAGGACAGAAAGAGAAAAACATGTTATATCCCACGCTGCACTGGATAATGCACTTCCGCCGAAGAGAGCATAGAAGAATGCTATAGGATATATCTGAAGTATCCTTATAGATAGTATGAAACTCAGCGTTTGCGAAAATGTGCCATGGACGGCCTGATATGCAAGGAACGAATATGCAATGTCGTCTCCCAGGTGGCTTGGACCAGGCGAACTGAGAAGAGAATAGATTATTGTGTATAAGATTATGATTGCTAAAATGACATAAGCTGTGTTATTCCTTAACCACGAGTGCATTTGATTATTGCGTTGTTTTTCATTTGGTATTCTCGCATTGCCGTAAGCAGATGAAATATTCATTGAATTCATAAACACTTTATGCACAAAGTATTTATACGACTCTGAGAATTACTATAGGTTCAAATGCTGGACAAGAGATTCATTGGATTGGCCATGACAGGACTCAGAAGCAACTTCGGAAGGCTAGATATGCCATACAAGCTCACTTTCGCTATAACGTACAGATGCCAGTCGAGATGCCTAACATGCAACATATGGCAGATGAGACCTAAAAACGAACTTACTTTAGATGAAATAAGAAGTTTCGTGCAGAAGAACCCGCATTTCAAATGGATATCGATTACAGGGGGGGAGCCATTCCTGAGAAGCGATATAGTAGACATAGTGAAGGCGTTCTACGAGAACTCAAAAGGCCTTTACATAATAACCATGCCTACGAATTCTCTCTGCGATACGAAGACTGAAGCGGAGAGGATAGAGAGAATTTTGCAGACAGGGATACCGAAGCTTTCGATAACCCTCAGCCTTGACGGATACAGGGAGATGCATGACAAGATACGTGGAATACCAGGGAATTATGATAAGGTAATCAGGCTCTGCAAGGAACTTTCAGAACTCAAGAAGAGATACAAGAATCTCTTCTTCGAGTTTGGATATACGATGAGCAGATACAACCAGGGCGGCCTTGAGAAGACTTATGAAGAGGTAAAGAAGGAGCTTCCAGGCATAACAAGGAACGACTTTCATCTCAATCTCGGGCAGATCTCTGATATGTACTACAAGAATTCAGCAGAGGATATAAAGGCAAACAACGAGGCGGTTGCACAGGAGATTGCAGAATTCATATCAAAGAGAAGATTCAAGATTGATGCAATCTCGCTGCTTGAAAGCGCTTTTCTCAAGAAGCTTGTGCAGTTCGCGAAGACAGGAAAGAATCCTATGAAGAGCAGAAGCCTTGACGCATCCTTGTTCATGGACAGTTTCGGCGACGTATACCCAAGCATAATGTGGAACAGAAAGATAGGAAACATAAGGGAACATGATTACGACCTTAAGGGACTTTGGAAGGGAAGCGCTGCAGAGAAGGTTAGGGAGATCATAAAGAAGGGCGAAGAGCCGCCTTCATGGACTGCATGCGAAGCATACCAATGCCTTACAGGCAGAATGCCATCATTGATATGAACATTACCTTATTAGGCTCGCTCTCAGAAAAGATGCACCGCAATACCATAAAAGAAAGTCATGGCACCTGATATACTGCCCATGCATAATAAGATATAGTACCACTGACTGTTATAGTCTGTGCACCAGACTGGCCATTGCAAACTACAAGATATGTAGGATAATATTCGGTGAAGTACGTAGACTCCGAAGTATATTCGGCAAGTTCACTGCATCCTGATGGCAATGAAATTGATGTACCTGTATTCCCTACTGTGATTACAGGGAAGAAATAATATGATGTTCCTGGAGAAGAGTAAGTTACCTGGAAACTTGAGACTGATGTTCCTGAATCCGATCCAGAATTCGCCAGAGTATATGAAGAGCTTGCAACACCTATGCCAGCTGCACTAGGATACTCAGAGGAATATTCTGAGCAGACACCAGTTTTCGAAAAGCTTACACAAATCTTTGTATATTTTTCTGTAACAGAACATATATTGCTAGTTTGGTGAGATACAACAGTATAATATGTACCAGAAGCGTCAGCAGTTCCCGAATAGGAACTTACCTCTCCTGGTGCGTTTAGACCACAGAAATAATAATTATACCCTGAGTTAAGCGTTACGCTTGCAGTAGCAGATTGTACATCGGAGACGCCGCCATATGTGTAAGAGATAGTAACCGTAACCGCCTCTCCCCAAGTGCCCGAACTTGCGCCGTTGTTATTGTTGCCCCCGTATGCACCTTCTATAGTAACGCTGCCTGCAGTGCTTCCTGTTGCAGTAACGCTGCAACTTCCGGATGAGAGAGTGCATGTTGAGGAAGAGA
>JAJYWY010000027.1:0-11681 GCA_021791245.1 Microcaldota archaeon | reverse complement strand
GTGCCCGAACTTGCGCCGTTGTTATTGTTGCCCCCGTATGCACCTTCTATAGTAACGCTGCCTGCAGTGCTTCCTGTTGCAGTAACGCTGCAACTTCCGGATGAGAGAGTGCATGTTGAGGAAGAGAACGATACTCCTCCTGAACCGCTCTGCGACCATGTTATCGTTCCGGTAGGGCTGCTGCCTGTTACCGTTGCCGTGCATGTGGAAGCGCCGCCAACTGCAACTGACTGCGGCGAGCATGACACAGACGTTGAAGATGATACAGCCGTAACCGTAACAGCCTCTGTGCCCGAACTTGCGCCGTTGTTATTGTTGCCCCCGTATGCACCTTCTATAGTAACGCTGCCTGCAGTGCTTCCTGTTGCAGTAACGCTGCAACTTCCGGATGAGAGAGTGCATGTTGAGGAAGAGAACGATACTCCTCCTGAACCGCTCTGCGACCATGTTATCGTTCCGGTAGGGCTGCTGCCTGTTACCGTTGCCGTGCATGTGGAAGCGCCGCCAACTGCAACTGACTGCGGCGAGCATGACACAGACGTTGAAGATGATGGAATAAGAAATGAGGCGGTAAGTGTGCCGGATGAAGATACTAACCTTACCTTAGTACTCTGGAGGGATGCTGAACTGACTGATACACCGCCTGTTGTTGACCAGCTTGAGAAAGTATAACTATTGGGAGGCACGCCATATATTGTATAATACAGGTTCGGAATGCCATATACAACTGCATTGTTGGGATACCTCTTCCCTTGGAAGACTATATTGCCTGTTGTAGGATTTGTTTCAAGCTTAAGAGAATAAAGGCCGCCTTGGAAAGGTGAGACGCCAAGAACCGAATATCCGCTGGTATTGTACTGGCTATTATGATTACCTGAGGAACAGACGGCGGAGTTCTGGCATATCTTGTAGCTTACAGCAAAATTGACATCAGCCTGCTGCCCTATGCCTAAAGTATATCCAGACATTGTGGCATTGCATGTGACTACAGCCCCTCTGCCTGCAAGAACAGGCTTGCAGAGCCCATAATACTTGGTGGGAGAAGTGCCAATGCTAACTATAAGGGAGTTTGCGCTGAAATTCATGTCCTGCCCAAGGTATGTTGTAAATACCACGATAAACTCAGAACCTATCGAGTTGGACACTAACAATGCCTCATTGCAATAGAGTTCAGGAGTAATGGTGCACGAATACGGTAGATAGCTCTGCGCAGTTTGGGTTCCAACTACAATTATTATTATTGATATAAATATGCCTATTATGAGCAGTGCCCATCCGTATGTCGTCAGAAACTCTATTGCAGTCTGCGCCTTCTGCGGGCTTTGCTTTTTTACATACATGCTGACTCGGCTAAATATAGGCTATGACAATTTATATAAAGCAATACAATGAATTCAATGAATCTCGATGGCATATTGTCATTTCCTGATGATGAAATCAAGCACTATCTCTATCTCAGAAGGAGAATACTGCCTTACCTCTCTCTCGTAAATGAACTTTGCCGATGCTCCTTTTTTCTTTAGGAAGTCGCGTATGCGTTTCTTGCTGTCCACAAACGCCGTGTCTCTATTTCCGAATGCATAATAATGCACTATGCATTTCTTCTTTGCTGCTGCGAACGCGGCATCAAGGAACTTTTCCGAGTCCTTTGGAAGTGGCATTATTATCCTGTCTGCAATGCCTCTGAGGCTTTTCGCAGCCTTTCCTGCATCCCCCTTGACTGCGGTTACATTTCCTGTTTTGTTAAGTGCTATATTCTTCTCCATCGCATCATGCGCATATGCGTTCAGCTCAATCGCTATGACTCTGGATCTCCTTCGCACTTTCGCGAGCTCTATTGCGAATGGACCTACGCCTGCGAACATCACCATGACAGTCTCTCCGTCCTTTGCCGTTTCCGTTATCCTTTTTCTCTCGAAGGAGAGCCTTGCTGAAAAGAAGGTCTTCCTTATGTCGAAGACGAATCTGCAGCCGTTCTCTTTGTAGTCTGCCATGAAATTCCTCTTTCCTGCAACGTACACATATTTCCTTTTTCTGAATCTGCCGCGCACTGCTCCGCCTTTCCTCACCACGGTCTTAACATTCCTGTTCGTGTGCATGATATGCTCTGCTAGCAACCTTGCATCATCTGCATTGCCGGCTTCTATCACAGCTATGTTGCCCAATATGTCGTAACTTCGCGACGCATTCCCAACTGAACTTGAATAGCGTGGCGAAAGATAGCGAGCATGCCCCGCATTTCGCAGCTTCTCCCGCTTTACATCGATAAATGTTCCGTATTCGCTTGCTGCAGAGGCGTCTGCAGACGCCCTTATTGGGAAATATACAAATTTGTCGTCGCTGAATGCCTTATATTCTGGCTCAAGCATGCCGAGTTTCGAAAGCCGCTTTCTTGCAGCCTCTGCATCATGTTTCAACGCCTTTAGAACACGCATGGTATATAATGTACCTGAAAAAGGATTTAATACATGCATTGCAAATCACATATGGGAATATGAAGTACAGGAGCATGCTTCTGCTTATCGCTTTGATAGACTTGACCGCATCCCTAGTTCTCTTCACGGAGCAGCAGTACTTTTCCATGTTTTCCATGCTCATGCTGCTTCTCCTTGCGCTGCTTTCAGGGATCCTCTTTGTATATCCCGCAATCTCGGATTGGAAGGAGAAGGAGATTGCGGTCGCATCTTCGGCAGTCTCCGCTGCTGCAATAGCATATGAAATAGCGTACACGCATCTGCCGCTCGGATTCATTTCCCAGATAATGACTCCTTTTGCGCTTGTGGCAGCCGCATCCGCAATTACCGCCATGATGATCTATGCTTTCGGGAAATTTGCAAGGAGCATCAGGATTGATAGGAAAGGAGCGCTTGAATGCGTTGCAGCTCTTTTCGCGTTTGCCGCGGCAATATCCATTGCGGCTTACTTCATAATGTATATGGTGTATCCATCGCCATGGTCTGGGTCTGACGAAATAATTTTCAATTACTACGCAGCGAGCGCATTTGCGCACGGCGCAAATCCATACGGCATAAGCATGCAGCCGTTTATCGAGGCTTCGCATGTGCAGCCGACTATACTGCTAAACGGCAGTTATGAGTTCGCGTATGATTACCCTGCATTAAGTTTTCTCCCATACGTATTCCTGCCTTTGCTTGGCATAACATCCATGTTCAGCTTTGTATACCTGATAATACTGGTTGCCGCAATCTCTGCCCTGATAGTGTATATGCGATCCAGCTACTCTATGCATTCGCTTGCCATACTTGGCGTGTGGCTAGGCATCTCGTATGCATTCATAGGCACAATAAACTCTTATCTTGCAGTCTCCTTGCTGCTTCTTCTGTCTTTCATATTCAGGAAAAGGCCGCTTCTGTCTGGAGCCCTCTTCGGTCTTTCTGCGGCAACGATCCAGATATCGTGGTTTGCAGTTCCATTGTTCGCAGCACTCTCCATAAGGGAAAACGGAAGAAAAAGCACGGCATACGCGGCAATCTCCGGAATTGCGGTGTTCCTTGCTGCTAACTCCTACTTCATACTTATCTCGCCTTTGCAGACGCTGCATGGCATCCTGCTTCCGTTCGAGCAGCATTATGCCCTCTACGGGCTCAACATAGCGCAGTTCAGCGCTGCGTTCTTCGGCCTGCCGTCATACTATTTCACTGCAGTTGCGGGAATGGCGCTTCTCATCTCTTCGGCTGGAGTCTATCTGTATCCGCGCAGGCTTATGCCATTGATAGCTGTAGTGCCGATGATGCTCTTCTTCCTGCTCTGGAGGAACATAACAGTATACGGGCTTGCATTCGTTCCCCTTCTGCTTGCAGTATATTTTCAATGGAACGGAAGCGGAGAAAAACCGGCGGAAAATCGCGGATTCAGGAGATTTGCATATGCTGCGGCTATTGCACTTATCGTGGTATCTGTCGTGCTTGCAGCTGTACTGCATGTTTACTACGAAAGCCGCGCGCAGATAGGCATAAGCAGCATAATGCCAGTGCTTTATTCGCAGGGGCAGTATCCTGGGCAGTTCTCCATGGCAGGCGTGCTTGTCAATTTGACCGCACAGCAGCAAATGTACGGCAGGAATGTCTCATTCTACGTGGCGAGCAGGAGCCCTAATGGCTATGCATATTTTCTCAGGAACGAAATCAGCAGCACGCCTTCGCATGCATTCATGCTCAACTATTCCCTGCCTCTCATAGGCAACAATACAAAGCTCTTCATAATGGCATTTGACAATAACTACACCGCATCGAAGGAGATGGCAATAAATCCGCAGTTTCCCTGAAGCGCATTTGCATCCTGATTAGTCCTTGTGGCTTAGCATTGATGCTATCGCGTTTATGCTTGAGCAATCGCTGCATCCATGCCTTCCAGCCGGCATCTCCCCGCAGAATATCTCCTTTGCCTTGCGCAAAAGCTTAAGCACGTCAACGTTCCTGCCGAGCCTGATCATCGTTGCAGAAAATTTCATGTCAAGGCCGGATTCTGTAGCCTTTTCGCCGCTCTCGGCAGCATTTGGCGGCTCGAAATATATCAAGTATATGCCATGCACAGGGGAATATCCTATATTTTCTGATATGAACGCATATGCATTGAGCTGCACTTCGTATATTGGCATGAGCGAATCCTGGGCGCCTGTGAACTTTGCGGTCTTGTAATCCACTATTACGTAAGAGCCGTCGTCCTTGGCAAACACCTCATCAGGTATTCCTGTCAGGAGCGATCTTGTCTCCTTGTCATAGAACCTGAATTCCGATGCCTTGAACTCTACCAAAGACAGCGCCCCTATGAATGAGTCCCATTTTGGCAGCCTGTGGTATTCCTTTACGTAGTTCCTCACAACCTTCTTTGTATGCGCGTCTATGGAACTGAATATTCCTGGAAACCTCTGGTATGGAACCTTGAAATGCCTCCTTATCCAGAAGCATCTGCCACAGAAGCTGCCGGACATGAGCTCGCCAAGGTCTTTGGCAGATATCCTGAACTCCACCTCATTCAGCATCTTCTGCATCGCTCTCACCATGGACAATCAATACAGCTTGCCCCTGCTTTTTCTCCTTTCTGCGCACGTGCAGCCGCACATGCAGCCCTCGATGCACATGCATTCCATAACGCATCCGCACCTGCATCTGCCCCCGCATTCGCATCCTCCTCCAGCTCCTTGGTTCGCCATATTCTCAATGTCTCTTTAATTCCCTTTCGATGAATCTCCCTACTTCGGATGTTTTGGAATTTCCCCCTATGTCGTAGGTTTTTATCTTCCGATATATTGAATATTGCACAGCTTTCTCCACTGCCTTTGCCGCATCCCCGAATCCCATCCAGTCAAGCATCATCTTTATCGAGAGTATGGTTGCTATGGGGTTTACTTTGTCCATTCCTGCATACTTCGGCGCAGAGCCGTGCACTGGCTCGAACATTGCAAAGCTTTTGCCTATATTTGCTGACGGGCATGTGCCTATTCCCCCTACAATCATCGCCGCCTCGTCGGAGAGTATATCCCCGAACATGTTCTCAGTGACTATTACATCGTATGATCCAGGATTCTTTATGAGCCATTGCGACATAGCATCTACATGCGCCTCGTCAACCCTTACCATAGGATATTTTTTTGCAGCAGAGAGTATCTCTCCCTTGAACAGATTATCCGTATTCTTGAGTATGTTCGCCTTGTGCACTATTGTGAGATGCCTTTTTCTCTTCATGGCAAGAGAGAGCGCATACGTGCCTATGTCTCTCGACGCCTTTCGGGTTATGATCCTGAAGCCTATAGCCATATTATCTGACACCATCGCGTCTATGCCGGAATAAAGCCCTTCCGTATTCTCCCTAACTATCACAAGGTCTGTCCCTTTGCCAATGGAATCTATGCCGTCAATGCTCTTGCATGGCCGAACGTTTGCATAAAGCCTGAACATCTTCCTTATCTTCACTGCTGCGCTCACCTCAGAATCCTTTCCTTCAGGAGTAGTCATTGGTCCCTTCAGCACGCAGTCAGAGCTGCGCAGCAGCTTTGCGGTCTTCTCAGGGAGATTGGTCTTGTATTTGCCGATGCACTCAAGCCCTGCCTCCCCTATATCTGTATCAATCCTAATTCCAAAAAGATCCGCAGCACGTTCAAGCACCGGAAGGGATGCCTTCATAAGCTCAGGCCCTACCCCGTCTCCAGGCAGTACCGCTACCCTCCATCTTCTATTTTTCATTGAGAATCGACCTAAGAACGTAATGCAGAACTCCGCCTGCCTTGTAATACTCTATTTCTATTGGATAATCCAGCCTTGATACAACGCTAGCCTCGTCCTGCCCTGCGCTTCCCCTCTTGAAATACCTAATCTTCATTTGCTGCCTGGGCTTTAGATCTTTTGGGATATCTATTGATATTGGCTTGGAGGCATTGATGGATAGGGAATCGAAATCCTGCCCTGCCCCGAACTGAAGAGGAAGTATGCCCATGCCTATAAGATTGCTCCTGTGAATCCTTTCAAAGCTTTTTGCTATAACTGCTTTGACCCCTAAAAGAGAAGGCCCTTTGGCTGCCCAATCCCTGGAACTGCCTGAGCCGTACTCTGAGCCTGCGATGACGACAAGATCTCTTCCCTCTTGCCTGTACTTCATTGCCGCGTCGTATACGCTCATCTCCTCGTTGCCAGGGAAATGCATTGTATATCCTCCTTCTCCATTTACAAGAAGGTTCCTTATCCTAACATTGGCAAACGTACCGCGCATCATCACTTCGTGGTTCCCCCTTCTGGATCCATAAGTGTTGAAATCCTCTTTGCTCACGCCCTTTTCCGCAAGGTATCTGCCTGCCGGAGAGATCTCTGATATGGCGCCAGCTGGAGAGATATGATCTGTAGATACTGAATCTCCGAATACTGCCAGCACTGCCGCATTCTCTATGCTGTTTACTTCAGCGGCTTTCGCTGGATCGAAGCCATCGAAGAACGGAGGCAGGCTTATGTATGTGCTGCCCTGGTCCCATGGATAAGTTATGCTGCCCTGACTCTCAAGCTCGCTCCAGTACCTGTTGATTCCGTATATGTCCTTGTATTCGTTGTAGAACATGTCTGCGCCTATAAGCTTCGCGATTCCGTTTATCTCTTCAGTGGACGGCCATATGTCTTTCAGGTATACGTCCCTTCCGTCGCTTCCCTTGCCCAAAGGCTCTTTTGTAAGGTCTTTCAGCACGTTTCCTGCTATCGCAAACGCTATCACAAGAGGCGGCGACATCAAGTAGTTTGCCCTTACCTCAGTGTGTATCCTTGCCTCGTAGTTCCTGTTCCCGGACAGGACGCTTGCAGTTATTATGTTGTTCTCGTCTATAGCCTTGGATATTCCAGGGTCTAGCGGACCGCTGTTGCCTATGCATGTTGTGCATCCATAGCCAACAAGATTGAACCCAAGCATGGACAGGTACTTGTCAAGCCCTGCCTTGGCCAGATACTCTGTGACCACGCGCGAGCCTGGGGCAAGGCTTGTCTTGACTTTGCTTCCAACGGCAAGCCCCTTCTCTGCAGCTTTTTTTGCAAGCAGCCCTGCGCAGATCATTGCGCTTGGATTGCTTGTATTTGTGCAGCTGGTTATTGCGGCTATCACTACATCTCCATCGTAAAGGTCTACGCTTCCTATGCCCTCCACAGACGCGGCAGCCTTGAGCGCCTCTGAATGGGAAGGCGCGCTCTTTATAGGCCCGTTGTCGGAGGCCATGCTCTCGGAAGCCCACCTGGTGTAATCCTTCACGTTCAGCCTGCCATTGGGCTGCTGGGCCTTCTGCCTCAGGAAATTGTCCCTGAAGTTGTCTGCTATGCCCTCGAGAGGTATCTGCTGCTTGGGCTGGCTTGGCCCTGATACTGAAATTTTTATTGAGCTAAGGTCTATCTCTATAACAGATGAATATTCTATTTTCGAATAGTCCATGTCCCACATTCCCTGCTCCATAAAATACTTCTTTACAAGCTCTATCTGCTCCTCACTCCTTCCTGTCTTTCTAAGGTAATCAAGCGTTACCTCATCCACAGGGAATATCGATACTGTTGCTCCATATTCAGGGCACATGTTGGAGATAGTTGCCCTGTCCGGAAGGGACAGGCTCTTCATTCCTTCTCCAAAGAACTCTACGAACTTTCCTACCACTCCATATTCCCTGAAGATTCTTGTTAGGGTAAGCGCCATGTCCATTGCAGTTACGCCTTCAGGCAGTTTTCCAGCAATCTTTGCGCCTACTACCTGCGGAGTTGCTAGAGCTACAGGCTGATTGAGCAGCGCAGCTTCGGCTTCTATGCCGCCTACCCCGAAGCCTAAGACTCCAAGCCCGTTTATCATAGTAGTGTGCGAGTCTGTGCCTATCAGGGTATCAGGGAATGCTACGGAATACCCTCCTTTTGATATGTAGGCAACGCATGTTGCAAGATACTCAAGGTTAACTTGGTGGCATATCCCTCCTGAAGGCGGAATTACGTTGAACCTGTTGAATGAGTTTCCGGCCCATTTCAGAAGCTTGTATCTCTCCAAATTTCTCTCCATCTCCTTCTTCTGGTTTATCAGGAGCGCATCCCTGCTTCTAAAATCGTCTACCTGCACTGAATGGTCTATTATCAGGTCTACGGGAAGGATCGGGCTTATCAGGGATGGATTCTCTCCGATGCCTTTTACATATTCCCGCAATGCCGCTATGTCCACTACAGCTGGCACCCCTGTGAAATCCTGCATCAATACCCTTGCAACTTTAAGCGGTATGTCTATATCTTCTGGGTTCTTCGCATCCCAGTTTGCAAGCTTCCTTACATCTTCCTCCGTTATGAATTTGCCGTCAGCATTCCTTAGCAGGGATTCCAGCACTATGCGTATGGAGAATGGGAGCTTTGATATGTTGCCTATCCCCTGCTCTTCAAGCCTTGGCAATGAATAGTACACAAAAGATTTCAGGTTCTCGAGCTTAAATGACAGTATTGAGTCGAACGTATTCTGCAATTGACCTTCCTGCTGCATGCAATCTCTTAGCTATCTCCATAAAAATAAATAAACATTTGTATACTACAAGTTTCCTCCGCTTATTATCGCAACAGTGATGCCATTTGGCATCAGCCTCTTGTATGCAGCTATGCCCGCGACTCCCGCCATCTCTGCGGTCATACCGGTTTCCTTCCTGAAATTCTTCATCTCCGCATGCATCTCCTTCTCGCTTACGGACACGGCAAGCCCATCGGTATTCTTGATGGCTTCAATCCCCAGATCGCCGAAAAGCGGCAGACCTACAGCTATTGCATCCGCCTGTGTGTTTGGCTTTCGGTATCTTATCCTGCTTCCTGTATTGAATGCGCGCACCAATGGGTTGCATTTTTCGGCCTGGACGCAGATCAGCCTTGGATATTTTTTTATCACTCGCATTTCTTTTAATTCCGAAAGCGCCTTGAAGATTCCGGATATGAGAGTTGCATTTCCCACCGGAATTATTATGTTCTCTATATTCTGCATCTCCTTTATTATCTCGTATGCTACAGTCTTCTGGCCTTCCATCCTATATCCGTAATCCCCTGCAATGAACGCGTTATTTTTTCTTGAATACTCAAATGCTTTCCTAAATGCAACATTGAAATCCCCATTCACCTTCTCGATGGAAGCGGATTTAGTAGATATTATGTCTCTTACCTTGGCGGGGTTTGCACCAGTGCCTATGAAAACTTTTGTGCGCATGCCAAGCTCATGCGCAAAATGCGATATGGAATAGGCCATGTTTCCTGTTGATGCGCATGCAATTTCCCTATAACCGTATTCCATGGCTTTCTGCACTTCTATCACAGAGCCCCGGTCCTTGAAAGACTTTGTAGGGTTGTCGATTTCCATCTTGAAGAACAGCCTATCGTAATCCCTGCTCCCAATTAGCCTCGTGTTCCCCACGTTAAAGCGCTTATACCTGCCCTTTGGCATGAAATACTCATAATCCCAGAATGACGTTGATGCAGCCTTCCATCTGTTCTTCATCTTGGCAGTGCTTCCCTTTAGCGATACAATCAATATTGATCCGCATTTTGCGCACGCTTGCGAGCCAAAGCTGCTTTTGTATGCAGTCCTGCATTTGCTGCAATAAAGTGAATATTCCGTATTCTTACCTTTTTTCTATTGGCACATATTCAATCCCTATCTCACCTGAATAATATTCGAGGGGCCTTATGAGCCTGTTATTCTTCCTATATTCTATTATGTGCGCACACCATCCGGATATTCTGCTCGCTGCAAAGACAGGCGTAAATAGATATCCAGGCATGCCGACTGCAGTATATACGGGACCCGTGAAGAAATCTATGTTTGGCCATATCCCCTTTGCCTCTCCAAGCTTCTTCGCCGCCATTATCCTCTCTATTTCTAGGGCGATCTCTGTAAGCGTCTTTGAGTCAGGGTTTGAATGGCCTTCCAGCTCCTCCATGTACTTCCTCAATATTTTTGCCCTTGGGTCGTATGCCTTGTACACCCTGTGCCCAAAGCCCATTATCTTCTGCTTTGACGCCAGAGCATTTTCTATGTATTCATTTGCATTTTCAGGCTTGCCTATGCTTTTCATCATCTTTAGTGCGGCTTCGTCTGCGCCTCCGTGCAGCACTCCGCTCAGCGCGTTTATTCCGCTTGAGATGGACATGTACATATCCGCAAGCGTTGACGATGTTACGAGCGCGGCAAACGTAGAAGCATTAGTGCTGTGTTCCGCCTGAAGCATGAACATGAGGTCAATTATCTTCGCCTGAAAAGAATCAGGGGACTTTCCAGTAAGCATGTAAAGGAAGTTTGCTGCATGCGGAAGTTCTGGATCAGGGGCCTGATACTCCTCGCCGCCGATGTACCTGCCTATTGTGGCAACAATAGATGCCATCTTGGCTATCAGTTTTACACTCCTCCTTAGCTCCGCCCCATCGGATCTGTCATTGATGTCCACATCTTCCGATGCGATAGATGCTACCGTGGCAGATAGTATGTGCATGGGGTGCGCATTTCTCTTGGACATCTGCGATATCATGTTTATGGTTCCACTGGAAAGATTCCTCTCTTCGCGAAGCTCTTTCCTGAATCTTGACAGCTCTTCAATGCTCGGAAGTTTACCATAAACTAACAAATATGATACTTCCTCGAAATTGGAGCGTTCCGCAAGCACGTCTATAGGGTATCCCCTGTAATAAAGCCTGCCGTTTTCCCCATCGATTTTGCATATCCTGGATTCCGCAGCATATATCCTGTCGAGCCCGATGTTCATTTCCGGCTTTCCAATTTCCATCTTATCCCTGAAATGGATTAGCATGCAAGAAATATAAGCTTGTTACATTTTTATCTAGTGGAGGCTGTTGAAGATCTTTGTATTTCTCTTCGAATAGACAAGATTTCTGGTTTTTGAAGCAACTGGTTCGGTATTCACGTTACAGAAATAATCCTTTTTCTAACGATTTTCCATGAAAAACGCATGAAAACGGAAATTTACCCATGCCTTCGGCTAACATTTGTATGCTAATTACTTCTGTTATCAAAGTGCATACTTGAACAGATAACCTCCCCATTTTGCATTCAAATCATCTTCGAAATAATAGGGAATGTAAGTGCTGTCTATGGCCATTAATGAGACGAATCTTCTTTTGTACACAGAAGATATTATTTCCTCCGCAACTCTTCCAATCTTTTCTTCACCAACCTCATTTCTA
>JAJYWY010000038.1 GCA_021791245.1 Microcaldota archaeon | reverse complement strand
GATCTCGGAATACAGGCAGCTCAGCAGAAAGTACAAATCCGAGATAAAGCATCTGCTATATTGAAGGCGCTTCCCATATGCCCTTGTAATACGTTTAAATACCTTTCTTGCCATAAACTATCGAAACTTTTTAAATATCATGTTTCATAATATATAAACCTGCCAGGGTGGCAGAATCCGGTTAATGCGTACGCCTGGAAATATTTCCTGCAAGCGTATGGCCTTTATTGGTCTTCTGGGTTCAAAAGCGCATGCTGAATATCCCAGCCCTGGCGTTGGTGCTTAAATGGCTAAGGAAAAAACAGAGGAAAAGAACATTGATGCGAAGGAAGCAAAAGCCGAGGCCACTCCGAAGGCGCCCAGGCAGAGGGAGCAGCAGCATATGGGCGGAATAGTAAGGATAGCTGGCAGGGATATAGACGATTCGTATACGCTGTTCATGGCTCTGACAAAAGTTAAAGGCATAGGGCACAGCATGGCGCATGCACTCAGCATAAACATAAAGGATAAGTACGGAATAGGGCCCGAAACAAAGCTAAGCGAGCTTGACGAGCAAAAGATATCGAAGATAGAGGAGTTGCTGAAGAATCCAAAGAGCGCAGGCATACCTGCATTTATGCTTAACAGGAGGAAGGACAGGGAGACTGGCGAAGATATGCATATGATAGGCACTGATGTTACTGTAAGGATGAAGCAGGATGTAGATGCGGACATAAAGCTTCAGGATTGGAGAGGATATAGGCACCAGTACGGCCAGAAGGTAAGAGGACAGAGGACAAGGAGCACTGGCAGGACTGAAGAAACTATAGGAGTTACAAAGAAGAAGGAAATGCCAGCTGCTGCAGGCGCAGCCGCTTCGGCAGCAGCAGGGGCAGAGAAGAAACCTGCAAAGCAGGCGCAGTCTGGAGGGGCAAAGAAATAATTAAGTGATATTTTGGGTTCATCAAAAAGATTCAGAAAGACGTATGAAAGGCCTTCGAAGATGTGGAATTCCGAGAGAATTGCGGAAGAGCACGCAATGGCAAAGGAATTCGGGCTCAGGAACCTTAAGGAAGTATGGAAGGCTAAGAGCGAGCTTAGGAGGATAAGGGGAAACGTAAGGGAAGTGCTGGCAGGAAGGAAGGCGGAGAAGACAGGAAAAGAGATAATAGAAAGGCTTTCAAAGTATAACATAGCCCCGAAAGACGCTACGCTCGACTCGCTTCTTCTTATCAAGCCAAGCTCATTCCTCGAGAGGAGGCTTGAGACTATAGTGCTCAGGAAAGGCCTTGCGAAGACCGCGAAGCAGGCTAGGCAGCTGATAACGCACGGCTTCATATCAGTCAATGGCAAGCGCACTATGTCGCCAAGCTATTTCGTAAATGCATACGAAGAGAATATGGTAAGCTATTACAAGCAGATAAAGCTTGAGCAGGGACAGCAGGCTGATTCTAAACTTATGCAGCAGCATGCGGAAGAGCCAAACGGGGGCAGTGCAGTGCAACCTGATGCGGCAGAAGCTAAGGAAGAGAAGGGCGGTGAATGATAATGGCAGAGAAAAAGAGATCATTGCCAAAGGCAAAGGCAAAGCAGCAGGTAAACGTAGAGCAGAAAAAGAAGGGAACAACAACATTCGAAGCAGATGCTATGGCTGCTGCCCAGAAATATCAGGCCAAAGCGATAAGGTGGGGAGTAGCGCACATATTCTCTTCCAAGAACGACACAATAATCACGCTTACAGACCTTTCCGGCGCAGAAACGATTGCTGTCGGAAGCGGCGGCATGATAGTAGACGTTGACCACGAAGAGGGAACGCCTTATGCCGCAATGCAGGCTGCTTACAAGGTCTCTGCCATTGCAATATCAAAGGGCATAACACATCTTCACATAAAGATAAGGGCTCCAGGAGGGCATGGCTCTAAGACTCCAGGTCCAGGCGCCCAGGCGGTTGTAAGGGCTCTCGCGAGAAGCGGCTTCAAGATAGGAAGCATAGAAGACGTTACGCCAATACCAACAGACACCACCAAGAGGCCTGGCGGAAGGAGGGGAAGGAGGGTATAATCTGTATTGACAAACTGCAGGAAAGGCGAAACGATTTATCAACGTGGATGTGGAAACATACATCCTTTAGAAATCAATATAGGAAATTTGACACTTAGATCAGAATTAGCATAAGGGTTAGAAAGATTGATACTGTGATATTATCATCCATTCCTGTATCTATGCTCTCTATCATGGCTGCTATAAATGCCGCTATTATCCCTATGGCCCCTACTATATAAAACATCACTACCGCAAGCGGAATGAAGTATGCCAAAAGCCCTGACAGCCTCTTTTTCCTATTGTAAGTAAGGGTTCTTCCCCCTGCCTTTATGCCTACTATGGTTGCAAGCGAATCGCTTATGTATATTGCGAACATCACGGCTATTATGTACATAAGGTTATGCAGGAATGCGATAGCGAACAAAGTTCCCATCCCAAGCCACATCGCACCTTCTCCAAATTTTGCGTAATCCCTTTCAAGCTTCTTTAGGCCAGCGCTCAACCTTCCGTATCCACGCGATACATAGCCTAATATCACATATCCCGCAACCATGAACCCTATTATGTCTATGTATGAATTTGCCTGCTGCATGTAATAAATGACAAATATTACCAAGATTCCAGCTATTATCTGGATTATGTCCCTATTCACTTCCCTCTCCTTTTCGCCCTCGCTTCCAGTCTCTACCCTGTATGGCTTTCCGAACCTCATGCTTGCTACGAAGCCAAGCAGCGCGGCCTGCGCAATAAGGTATGGCGACGCATAGTAAAGCGACGAGAAGACGTACAACTCGGCAGCAATCGCATACAGCACCCCTTCTCCCTTCGTGTAGAATCTAGCTACGGAATCGAAGATTATTATACCTAAGGTTAGGAAGAGGATGTTTGCCCCCTGGTACCAGAAAAGCAGCGCGCCTATAACTATTGATGCAACGAGCTTTGCATGCCTCCTTGCATATCCGATGTCGTCCTCGCTTCCTCCCCTCCCAAACCCTATATTCTCTACAAGCGCAACAGCGGCAACGAAAATGATGAAATATATGAATACGTCCAATATATCCCTATGCTATATAGATTATGTACGCAGCTACTATGAACCCTGCTATTATTACAGTAGGGAATATGTATTTGACCTTCTTTATTATGTCCCTTGTCACTGCTGTTATGGTGCGTTCCGCATTATATCCCCATACTCCAAAATCCTTCATCACTATCCTTTTGTAGTTCATCCTTACAGGTTCAATGTCGGCTATTGCAGCCCCTATCATTTTGTCCAGTATCGGAATTATCTTAGCTTCGTTTGTGTGCCTACCTAGCACGTTGCTCACAGGAAGGTTGAGCGCGTTCACAGAATGCGTATCTGTGGTAAAAACTTCTGCTCCCATCTTAAACTTCTCGCGTATGTGCATTATGACGCTATTCCTGAATCCCGGTAGCATATTGTTGGCGTCGAAATATACGAAGCAGAACCTCATGTTTCCCGCCTCCACAACCATCACGCTTGAGTACCCGCTTCCAATGTCGATTGCTTTTCCAAGCATGGGTGCGAGCAGCGCAGACGATGCCCCGCATCTCATTTCATATGCTTTTTCCTTCAGCAACGCATTCCTTATGGCTGTTTTGTAATTCTTTACATACTTGCTTCTCCACCCTATGCCTGAAAGCTCCTCCTTGCTCGCGGATTCAAATCTTGAATTATGGGAATCTATCAAAATCGGATTCTTCCCTTCCTCTTTTATTATCCTCTCGAACTCCTTGCCTACGTTGAAGTCTATATCCTCTGTCACATATGGGGCTTTTGTCAGGAATACTATGCTTGCGGAATTCATGTTCAGGTCTATTGCATTGCATTTTCCATCCCTTCCGAAAGTCACAGAGCCCTTCACTTCCTTGAAGTCATTGTTCCTCAGCCTGCCTATGTAGTTTCCTATCCCAGAACTCATCTTATATATGCTTGAAGAGCCTATAGGATTGTCCGCAGCACTTACTGCGCCGTGCATCACGAATGGGCTGGCATTGAACCTCTTTCTTATCATCGAGCCAATAACCTGCGGGGTTATGCTTCCGCCCAATCCCTTCATTGGCCCGTAATGTATGTCTGGAAGGACCATTACTGCCTTTATCCCGCCTTTCTCAGAACCTATGGTAACAACGTCAACGTTTACGTCCCTCTTCGTGCCGAATGATCCCGTGTTGAATGCCTCCTGCGGCGTGATGTTGTAAAGCCATTCGTTTAGCATTATAGTGAAGAGCTTCATGCTGCTCATGTTTGTTGCCTTCTTTAGCGGCCTCTCAAAGAGGAAAATAAGAAGATAAGACGCTAAAAGGAAGATCGCAATTCCAGCCCCGAACTTTATCAGCACGGTATCGAGGGGCATGGGCTGCACTATCAAGACCTTTGAAGCAAGGAGGAAGAAGATTATATTAAGGCTTGGCTGCAGCAGCGCAGCCACGCTCGCCTTCTTGTCCATCCCAAATATTACCTTGTCCGTGAAGAGGAAATATGTGAACATTATGGCGTTGCCAAGAAGTATGAGCATGTACTCCGCAGGTATGCTCCTAATCAGGAAGAAGAGAAGGCCGCTTGCTATTACGAAACCCGAGTAGATTGCAGTTATAAAGCCAACGCTGAGCGTTATGTGCCCGAGCATCATCCTCCTCTTGAATGCTTTTGTAGTAAGCATCGTGAGAAGCGCAGGCATGCTTACGATCTCTATGCCGGAATAGCTGCCTTCAAGGACATTCTGCGCGCTTGCACTTCCATATGCTGCGACTATAAGGACTATACCGGATATTACGCCAAGCGCAAGCATTGAAGAGATTAGGAGATAAAACTTCGGTGCCTTTTTTGCAAAGAAATCCGAATAACCAAGTATGTCCTTTTTTTCGTCAGGCATGCGAACACGCTACAGGCCAAAGCGCCTTGCCCTTCTGTCGTATTCGGATAAGGCAGCATCAAGGTCGTTCCTGGTAAAGTCAGGCCACAATTTTTTTGAGAAGTAAAGTTCTGAGTAAGCGGCTTGCCAAGGCATGAATCCGGAAAGTCTCTCCTCCCCAGACGTCCGTATCACGAAATCTATGTCTGGTATGCTATTTGAGATAAGGTACTTCTTGAAAATGCTCTCGTTAAGTGCAACTTTCCCTGTCTTTACCGCATCTGCAGCTGCCCTCCTGGCCGCGCGCATTATATCCTCCTTTCCTCCATATCCTATAAGCATATTTATCGTTTTTTTCTTGTATACCGATGTTTCCTCGGCAACCTTGCCGAGTGCCATCCTAAGGTCCTTTGGAAGCATTGTGAGATTTCCTATCAACTTGAAGCTGGTCTCATTCTCGTGAAGCCTGTCTATTATTTTCCTGTCTGTGGCAGTCTTCTTGTATATGCCGAATAGCGCATTCACCTCCTCCTTAGGCCGGTTTATGTTTTCAGTGGAGAATGCCCATACCGATATGTTGTTTATGCCGTACCCGTTGCACCATTCACTGAAGTCTATGAATTTTTTAACGCCCTGCTTGTATCCAACAAGGAAGGATATCTTGTTCTGCTTAGCCCACCTGCGGTTTCCATCTGGTATAAGCGCAAGTATCTTTGGGATATTTTTGAATGGCATTATATCTCTTACTAATTTTGCATCAACATTTTTAAATACTCTCCATTAGTTTCGCCTTAGCATCTTCCGCAGGAAGCGCGCCTCCCGGCATGCGCAGACTATCAATAATATCATCAAGCCTCCTGCCTATCGCCCTAGCACGCTTCCTTGTTATGCTGCAGCTCCTTTCGTTCTGCGACATCTCATCAAGCTTTATGAAGTACCATCCTTCGTTGTTCATGCGCCATGCTATATATGTCGCCATTAACGTGTTTTTCTCCCATTCATTGAGGGCAGAGAACTTGTCAAGCTCTATGGCTATGCTTCCCTTGTCCCATGCTTTGCATTCAAGCGAGATCCCTCTGCCATTTTTTATCGCTATCACATCTGGGCTTACCGAATTGACTCCTGAGCCTGCGCTCCTTATTATTGAATAGCCCATCTCCTGGAACTTCGAGAGAAGCTCCCTCTCTGCGCGAGCCCCCTTAGCATACCTAAGCATGTCACCTATCATATTTTTACTATACTATATATTATATCTTGTGCGGAGCATGCAATATGGCAATATCTCCAATTGGAAATGGCGCAGATCTGAAACGCCACAAAAGCGCGCCTCCGGAACTGTATATGATATATATACCTTTCCTTCCTATGATATAATATAAATAAAAGGATTTGTTATCAATGGTGAGAATAATGACTATCATACTATATAATGTAAATGGTTCATTGCGCGCTCCCGCCAGGCTGTAATTCTTTTTCTGTCAGGTGTAAGCGTTGGGAGAATGCGATGGAGAGCTGAAAAGAAGTCTTGAAAGGCTTATTGGTCAGCTCAGGCAGGGCATAGTTGTGGTTGAAGGAAAGCATGATGTTGATGCGCTAAGGGAATTAGGCGTAACTGCATTCAACTGCAATTCCATAGAGAAAATAAATGGTTATGCAGATGGCAGCACGTTCTACATGCTCTTCGATGCGGACAAGGGCGGGGATGAAAAGTTTGCTAAGGCTGCATCAATTGTATACGAGAGGTATCCGCATTCGCGGATAAACACGTATGCGAGAAAGAGGCTCTTCGGAATTCTCGGCATAAAATGTGTAGAAGAGGCCGTATCTCCGGCTAAAGAGATACTAGAAATAGGAAACAAAATAAAAGTGAAAAGCAAAAAGTGAATTAAATGGCAAAGACATATCTTGATGTGGTAAAATACCTTATTGAGGCTAGATTTTCTATCAACGGAGTGGTTGACAAGCCTGATATAATAGGTGCTGTATTCGGGCAGACCGAAGGCCTTTTGGGCGATGAGCTCGACCTTAGGGAGTTGCAGAAGAATGGCAAGATAGGAAGGATAGAGATAGAGATATCTCCATCTAACACAAGGAGCACGGGAAAGCTTCTCTTGCCCGCCTCGCTTGACAAAGTAGAGACGTGCATACTTGCAGCTGCAATAGAGGCCGTTGATAGGGTAGGCCCTTACGAATGCCAGTTTACCGTCGATAAAGTAGAGGATACAAGAACTGAAAAGAGAAGAAAGATATTAGAGAGGGCGAAACAGCTGGTGAAAAACCTAATGAGCGGCGGAATGCCGGACAGCAGAGAGCTTGCAGAGCTTGTGCAGGCCGAGGTAAGGGTTACCGACATAACTTCTTACGGCCCAGAGAACCTTCCTGCTGGCCCGGAAGTGGGAAAGAGCGAAGAGCTGATAATAGTAGAGGGCAGGGCAGACGTGCTCAACCTGCTTAGGTTCGGAATAGGCAATTCAATAGCTGTCGGCGGAGCTACAAACAATATACCTCAGTCAATAATAAAGCTGAGCAAGGAGAAGGAAGTGACTATCTTTGCAGACGGAGACAGGGGAGGAGACATGATAATAAGGTCCATACTAAACGTTGCCGACGTTGACTTCGTGGCTAAGGCGCCTGAAGGCAGGGAAGTGGAAGAGCTGACAAGGAAGGAGGTGATAAAGGCAATGCGCACCAAGATCCCACTTGACCAGTACCTTCAGCTGAACAGGATGAAGCCTAAGACCCAGATAGACAACTTCAGGCAGCATCCAGCCAACGGAAGGGACGATTATGAGCATAGAAGGGAGGCCCCTGTGCAACATAGCATGCAGCACAGGCAGGAGCCCCAGGCAACGCCTGCGGATCAGCTGCAGCTTTCCAAGGAGACAGGAATAAAGGATATAAGCACGGAAGACATTAAAAGATCTACGGATCCTTCAGTGCCTGTAATAGAATACAAGCAAGAGCCTGCAGCGCCTGTGGAGAAGGCGATACATGAAAGGGAGATGGAGCAGCAGCCAGCAGGCAGGGTCGAAGCGAGGGCGAAGCCGGCTCTTGAAAGCTGGGTGCTATCCAAGCTTGCATCGGGCCTAGACGAACTGGTAGACACGCTGAGGAGCAGACTCTATGATCAGGAGGGCAACGTGGTGAAGGAGGTGCCCATACGCGAGCTTCTGCCGGCAATCCAGGAATCGCAAAATGCATATGGCATAGTGCTCGACGGGATAATAACGCAGAGACTGGTGGAGCTCGCGCAGCAGAAGGGAATACGCGCCATCTATGGACTAAGAGCCAATCCACTGTCGAGAAAATATCCGGAAATGATCATGTACACGAAGGAGAATGGCAAGATAGACTAACATATTTATTTTTTTATTTCAATTTCCTTATACGCCCCGGTAGCTCAGTGGTAGAGCGCTTGTCTTGTAAGGAACTTTTTGAAAAGCTCCATCAAAACAACTGGAAAACAAGAGGTCGAGGGTTCAATTCCCTTTCGGGGCTAACCTAAAGAAAGTATTTACGGGAACGATATGTTATATTTGTCATCTTTCTAATCTGCTCATTATCTCTTAGCGGCTTCCAAAATGGCTTTATCTAGAGTATCTACAGCATCAAAATGACTCAGTTTCACGCCATAATCTCGCGCGGTACAACCATACGTATCTTCAATATCAGTATTCGCACCATTCTTCACAAGAACCTTTATAATATCCTGTTGCTCCTTTGTAATTGGATATCTATCTGATGTTAATTGAAAAATCTTTATCAGTGCTGTACGTCCATCATTATCTTTGGCATTAGGGTCTGCACCATTTCTTAAAAGGATCCTAACTGACTTCTTGTGACCCCGTGCCGCAGCATACATAAGTGCTGTTAACCCATGGTTCTCGTTATTAGAATCTGCGCCATACTTCAAGAGCATTTTTACAACATTATCTCTACCATAACGTGCCGCCTCCATCAACGCCGTATCTCCCCACCTACTATGTTTAGCATTTGGATTCGCACCATCTTCAAGCAATTTCTTTATATCTCTTAGATTCTTTACCCTCCTAGGCTCTAGAACCAATTCAATACCTCCTTCTATAGCAATTAGAAGTCTTTTATTAACATTTTCCTGTTCTTCTTCGTTAAGTATCTTCTTTGCATTCCTTCCCTGCAGGGTTGTATATTCCTTTATCTTATTCGCTATCATTAGCATTCCACCCATATAAATCACAATAACTTTTCATTATCAATTATTTACCATTATATATAAAACTTTGTGAAGAACGGGCTTTGGGACAATATTACCCACCATGAAGCGGTATCCTAGTCATGGTGGGTGCAAGATAAAATAGATAACAGGACTGGCGCAAGTTGTGGATGTTGACTTTCAGAAACTCCTCCATGCCCTTTCTCCATAAAATTCTTTTTCTTATTGGAATTGGCTCTCTTCTCTTCATCATGGAATTTACGGTTTCCGATATCGAACGATTGTGAATCTTTCACATCGGGTCTTTAAATCTCATGGACTTCGAGGGCATAATAAAAGGCAACAGATAAGAAAATTCCTTCGGACATACAGTAAGCAGGAATCAAGAAAATATTGGCCTTCTCTTACAGACAAAATATTAAGTTATCTAAAGAGCATCTTTTAACAGCTCTTAGGGTCTATTGTTCTTGACACCTAAGCCTTTCGGGGCTAACCTAAAGAAAGTATTAGCACTGGGCAGATATTAGATGGCAGGGCCGCAGATAGTTGTAGATGGCAGAGTACTTTTGGTGCAGCAATCGATAATAATGCGGAAGGATTAGGATTGGAATTCAGATATCTTTTTCCACCACTTTATCTTTTTCTCCAGAAAACTGTCTATAGAGTACTTGCTTGTCCCGTAACTTGCATTTATTATCATTAGCGAGATGAACATGAAGCAGTATATTATTCCGGTTCCTATATCTGTAGAGCCTGGTCCATACGGCCCTCCGAATCCCTCGGGCACTGCCCATATTATGAGGCTGAGCAGAGCGCCAGATATGTACGTTACCTTCCGCATCGCCCCTAATATAAGCCCTATTCCAAGCAGGACTTCCCCTGTCCCAACAAGATAAACCCAGAATGCAGGATCTCCGGAGACAACGCCTGCCCAATACGTGAACCATGGCATCATCCATGAAGGCTGCCCCTGCCCAACTTGGGTAACAAGCGACACGAGGGCATTGGGCATGCCTGGCTGAAACTTGAGGTAGCCATCTATTAGCCAAACGAATCCGAAAATAACCCTCATAAATACTTTTAGTTCATGCCTTTGCGTAAATACAAAGCCCTTTCCCATATCCTCAAAGTTAAATATGGGTGCAGGTTTTTATTCGTATCCTTTTTATAACGCTGTTATAATCGGATTTTAACCATTTCCTTTATCTCGCCGCCTTCCATAACCAATATCCCTGAAGACATCCCATGGTATGTGCTTGAAAATACTGTTATCACTTTTCCGTTTGCATTGGACTTGAAGCCATCAGCCACTTCATGGCCCCTAATTATCCCTTTGAGCGAGTTTTCAGCGAGGAATTTCTCTACGACGTCAGGCCCGAAATAATACGTGCCGGGCCCTCTAAGATTTGGAATAAATCCCCTTATCCCGTCATTAGGATCATTCCATAGTAGTTCTTTTGCAACTGGATTATCAGGATTGAAATCTCCTATTGGCAGATTTGCTATATCTTCTACTTTTCCAAGAATCTGCGGGATGCCGCCATGGACGCAGAAGTAGCTATTTACAACTGCAGCATATGGCATATGCGAGAACATTATTGCAAAGTTCTTATATGCATCTTCCCCTATCTTCTCTTCCACTTCCCTCATGAATCCGTAATTCCTGTTTATCATAGGGCTTTCATGGTTTCCCCTAAGCATTATTATTTTGCCTGGGGCATCCACGAGCTTCTCAATTATCATCATTAAATTCTCTATTCCATATTTCCCCCTGTCAACGTAATCGCCAAGGAAGACAATCATGTCAGCATAATCAGAGTAAGCGTCAAATACTTTTTTTGTTATTCTAGCGTCCCCATGCGTGTCTCCTACGAAAATAATCTTGTTGGCTTCTATTCTGCTAGTTACAAGGGCGTTGCGCTGCCCATCGAAGATATCTCCTGCTTTTTTGAGTAGTCCAGCAATCTCGCTTTTGTCCATCAAACCAGTTTATGTTTCCTATCTTTCAATACTTATAAGGTACGTGCGCAGCCTAATTACTTTAAAGAGCCTAAATTCAGAACTCCCCCTATAATAATCGGCATTGTATTTTTTTCTCATTTCCGGATATAATCTCCCGAAATAGATATCTAGGTCTCTATCGAGGTTTTCGTCTTCTGCATACGAAGTTGCTTCCGCCTGCACCCCATATACTTTTTTCTTCTGTTCGTATAAATCGGCTATTGTTACGGATACATTTGGGTTTTCCATTATATTCTTGGCGTGCGTTGAATTAACATCAGATATGAAATAGAAATTATATTCCTCGTCATATGCGTAAGTGACTGGAGTTGCCCAGGGCTTGCCGCTTTTAGTGCTTGTCCCCAATACCATGTTGGAGTTTTTCACTATGATATTGTATGCTATCCTCGAATTCGAAGTAAACAGGTTTATATTGAATAGGGATAGCTTTCTCGGCATACATCATGAATACGCAGTAAGAGTCTATAAATCTGAGCTAGCATCTATTTACTCTCTTAGCAATCCTTGCATTGAAAGCAGCAAGTTGCTTTCCTGAATGGTTACCATCTCTGCAAATGCGGCTCTTTTATAATTTCCAGTGTTTTTATCCAGATACTTGTAGATGCTTCTGTCTATTTCATAGCCGACGACATAGTCTGGCATAAGTATCTTTACTACATAAAGGAATGCATTATTCGTGCCTTCTTTGTTATCCCCGCATGTGAATATGTCGAACTGGGCAAATTTCTCTTCCGGCCACGTATGAAGCGTAACATGGCTTTCCTCAAGTATGTGCGTTACAGAAGCACCTCCAACATGATCTTCACGCGGAGGGAATTGCATTACATTGCACATGACGCTGTGCAGATTTCCTGCCCTTAGCGCATTCTTTATAAGGGATTCCATCTCTTTTGCATCTGATATATTTTGTCTTACATCCAGCAATTCTGCAAATATATGATATCCTCCGCCTACCCTTTCTAGATGCCCTACCTTTTTCTCTAACTCGTCTCTTGCCATCCTTCCATTTGGAATTGCAAGCATCTCATTCAAAATCTGCATGAAATTTTTTTATTCATCCTGCTTAAAAACATTTCGCTGAATTTGTATAAGAAGATCATGGATTTTGCAGTAAAACGAAATTCTTCAACATGCACTTTCTAGAAAAGTATATATACCTTAATGCAAATATATTGGCACTCATTTTAACCGATGATATGAGGTAATAAGAATGGCAAATCAAAATATTTTAGAGGTCTCAAAGGAACTAGAACAGAAGGCATTAGAAGCCATAAGGCTTGCAAAGCAGACAGGATCCGTAAAGAAAGGTGCCAATGAGGCAACAAAAAGCATAGAGCGTGGTCTTGCATACTTTGTAGTTGTTGCTAACGACGTGGAGCCAAAAGAAGTTGTAATGCACATACCAATGCTCTGCGAGCAGAGGAAAATCTCCCTTATCGCAGTATCTTCAAAGCTTGATCTTGGGAAGGCAGTTGGCCTTAGCACTCCTTGCGCTGCCATAGCTGTCGAACGTGGGGGGGAGGGAGACAAACTGATAAAGGAGGTAGTAAGCAAGGTAAGTGGAAAGGAGATAGAAGCACCAATGAATAGGAAGGAGCAGCAGGATTCTAAGCAAGAGCATAAGGCGCCTAGCGAAGGAAAGCCAAGAAAGCCTAAGAAAGAGTGATTTTTATGGCAGACAACAATGAGCAGGTACAAACACAGAATCATGTAGAGCACACAGAAAAGCATTTCGACGGCTTCATAGCTGAGATAGTTGACATAGTAGGAAGGACTGGAATCTATGGCGAAGCGCTTCAAATAATGTGCAAGATACTGGAAGGCAATGACAAGGGGAGAGTCATAAGGAGAAATGCGGTAGGAAGGGAAAAAATCGGCGACAAGATAAGGCTTCCGGATACTACAAGGGAGATGAAGCAGATAAAGGCGAAGTGATCTAGTGAAATGCTCTTACTGCCAAGATGACATAGAAAAAGGCACCGGGCTTATGTTTGTGAAGAAGATGGGTACTGTAAAGTATTACTGCTCAAGGCGCTGCCTTAAGTTTGATATCAAGTTCAGCAAAAAACAAAAGAAATAAAAGCCCTCTAATCCTTTATATAACGGGAATGATTGTATGGACCTATTATACAAGTCCATAATAGCTGCCGTTTTAGTGGCAATAGTGCTTATCGGTGCTTATACATTATTTACAAGGATAGGTTCTTCTTCATCGGTATCTCCTGTTCAGGCGGAGCAACTCATACTAAAAGATATAAAGAGCAATTATCCAGATGCGGCAGTAAATATCATAAACCTGACAAATTCCACTGTTCCTGGAAGCTATTATGTGACAGCATCTGTTGTGATCAACGCGAGCAGGGCATGCCCTTCCTATTCTATATATACATTTGAATATCCTGCATACGGCTTCGTTTACCGCACGCAAAACCAGTATACGGGTAATTGCGTCGTGTACGGACTGAACCGCACTAATTACCTGATAGCATCATCCCCTGTCGCAATAACTAGGGCAACTAGCGTATCTCCCGATGCCCAGTCATTCATTAAAAAGTTCGGGTATCCTAATGTAGTTGTAGATGCATCATTCATGAGCAGATACGTTGACCCCATATCCACATCGGTATATTCAAATGTGTGGCTGGTAAACTATACTTCTTCATATGCAAACTATACTGTGTCTGCACTCATATCGCAGCTCAACGGCACTCTTCTGTATGAATATAAAATATTCATCTGATGTCTTTTTCTAAATACACCAGCTTGCCTGCATCCTCCCCATTCTTGTTCTGCACCTTCTTGAATCCGATGCTCTTGAAGAATCCAAGTGCTGTCTTGTTTTCGATATGCACATCAGCACCTATACTCTTTATCCCTATTTTTCCGGCCTTATAAATGGAGTAATCAACGAGCTCCTCTCCCAAACCCCTGTTTCTATATTCCTTCTTTATTATTATGCCTATCTTCGCATATCCTTCTCCCATGGCGGAAACTTCGCACTCGCCTACTATATCGTTTCCTTCCGTGGCAACAGAGTCTATGCATCTCTTTTCTTCTATCATGCGCAACTTCTCTTCAAGTATGTATTGTAATATGCCATCGCTTGGTTCGTATTTGAACCACATCGATTTTGGATTTTCTAAGTAAACCTCCTTTATAAGCTCTACTAACATGGCAAAGTCGCTCTTCCTTAATCCTCTTATTACCATAGGAACGTGCCCAGATCAAGTTACTTTGAGAACTACCTTTCCGGTATCAGAATGCGGGAATCCTGTGAGATCATCCGTATAATTTATTATAACGCTGCCTTGGAATACAGTTCCAGGATTTTGTACTACCGGGCTTCCTATATTTGTACCGCTTCCCTGGTAGCAAGTAAGCGTGAAGTTGTAGCTTGAGCCTATTGGCATGTATACTTGGTTTGAAGTAGCAGGATTGTCTATTGCGTTATAAGTCTTTGGGGTCGAGTTGGTGGAGCATCCTACTCTGGTAACGTTTATCGGATACTGGAGATTCTGGATAACGCCAAGCAGCATGTTGCCGTTCGAATCGAGCGAATAGTACGGGCAGCTGAAATCGGCAGGCAATACGCACTCCTGGTTTGTGAATTGCGCAGGGTTGAAGAGGCCCAGCTCTACTATCGCCGCAAGCACTATCGCAAGTATTAATATTGCCCACCCATAAGTGGTCAGGTACTCTATTGCAGATTGGCCTTTTGTGAGCTTCATCATAATAATATGGAATTGTGAAGCTATTTATTGATTTGCATGTTGGATAATCTTTGCCATCCATAACTGCAGCTATTCCGAGTGTATTGCATCAATTTCCGCGTTTTCTAGCTCTTTGCAGAACTGACAATTTTTATCACATCATCGTCTCTGAGTTCATAATCCTTTGCTACTCTCATCTTTCTTTTTGCATCTATGGCATATAGCATATTTTTCGCTATGCTGCTGTGAATCTTCTCTGCAAGGCTTACTGCTTTGCTCCCTTTGTCTATAAGGAAAACATCGGGAAGAATTTTGCCGGAATGGTCCGTATATTTGTTTTCGTCTTCGACTGGATAAATTGTCAGCTTCTGCATAATCCCGAATACGGCATAGTTTATTGCCTCCTGCACGCCTGTGCCAGATTTTTCAAGAAAACCAGACATATACTTTAGTGCATTTGCCTTTTCAGCGCTTACCTCCCCTATAACCTTCAGGCTTCTGCTTCCTGGAGCGTACTCTATGTCTTTGGCGTTCTCCGCCTTCCTCAACGCGAGTTCTATTGCTGCAGAACACCCTATGACATTCACATTCCCTATTTTTTTTGCAATATCATCAAGCACGCCTTCCTTAGCCCTGTCGATTTTATTCGCAACAACAAGCATTGGCTTGCTTTCCTTAAGCACTTCGCTGGCAAATGCCATTGCATCGTCTTCGCCCCAGTTTATACTTGACGAGACCAGTGAAGCCTTCTGAAGGCTCTTCTCTATCTGCTCCTTCTTTATGCCGAATGAAGAAAGCACATCACATAATGCGCTAACCCCGTCGCTTCTTTTAGATATCTTTTGCATCTGCCTCATTAGTATTCCGGCGAGCCATCTTGAGATTTCGTCTCTTACCATGAGAATCTCTTCTGCAGGATCCGAATATTCAACGTTGTTTCCATTTGCATCTGTCTTGCAGCTTGCGTCAACTACCTGCAATAGCACATCTGCAGCCATAAGGTCATTGAGGAACTGGTTTCCCATGCCTTTTCCCATATGTGCTCCAGGTACAAGGCCGGCAACATCTATTACATTTACAGGTATTAGTCTGGTACCATCCTTGCACAGCGAATTTCTTGGCGTGCATTTTACGCCAAGCTCCTTTTCTACGCACTGTTTTGATGCATATCCGACACCTAGGTTTGGCTTTATAGTAGTGAATGGGTAATTTGCTATATTCACATCAATGGTTGTTATGGCAGAGAAAAGGGTGCTCTTCCCTTTGTTCGGGCCTCCTATTATACCTATTATCATTTTATCAGCTCAAAGGGATCCTTCAAATGTGCAGTAATAAATATGTAGAGAGAGAATAAAAATTATTGCAAAGCATAAAATACATGGTTTTCATGGCGGAAATTAATAAAATGAAGAAGCAGTTTCAGGATAGCGTCACATTGTATAAAGAGAGCATGAGAAGGGCAAATAACAAACTTGAACATGCAATGTTTCCAGAATACATACATGAATCCAGCATCGGTGTCATGCATCTTGGGAATGCAATCTTGGAATTGAATGCAGAATATATAGTGCGGCTTAATCAGTTGGCCCAAAGGCTTACCATTGCGGCAGAGCGCCTGGAAAGCAGAGAGGCATATGTGCCTGCTGCGCATTACAGGGAGATGTGCGGAGACCTGTTTTTGGGCGCAGGGGTATTCCTAAAAGACGAAGCAGTACCAAAAGCCGTGAAGAGCTTTTTGCAAGCCATATCCGATTATAGAAAGGCGAGCACCAATATCGTATATTTCTCTGGGCCGGAGAGAAGCGATTTGGAGCATTTCCAGAACAAAATATGTGCCATAGAGAAGAAGATAAATCAATTCATGCGCAAATGTGAAAGCGATTAGGCAAGCTTTTAAAGCAGACTTGGCTTATCTATATGAAAGCAGGGGTGGCAGAGCTTGGCCAAATGCGACGGGTTTAGGTCCCGTTCTCTTAGCGGGTGCGAGAGTTCAAATCTCTCCCCCTGCAAATTCAATTTGCGATGTCAAAGCAGGGTTCGGAAATTAGAAACGGAAATCTCAAAGGAAGGAAGATTTCAACAAGTTTTCCGATAACCTAAAGCAGGTGTCCATGAGCATCTCATGGCACCAGTTACAACAACTTCAGTCAGCGCTGCACAAGACGCAAACCA
>JAJYWY010000024.1 GCA_021791245.1 Microcaldota archaeon | reverse complement strand
GGTGCATAGGCATAATAGAAGGCTGCCTGAGTGCATCCGTAAAAAGGGCGAGGGAAAGGGTGCAGCACGGAAAGGCAATAGGAAAGCACCAGCTTGTGCAGGAGCACATTGCAGAGATAAGGCAAAACCTCGAGATGGCGCGATGGCCGGTGTATTTTGCAGCAATGAAGGAAAAAGAGTATGAAATGGATATATCCAATAAAGAATTGATGAAGGATACGGATTTTCGAATTTCCCTTGCAAAAAGAATCGCTTCAAGGAGGGCATTCGACTCCGCAGACCGCGCAGTGCAGATATTTGGCGGATTCGGCTACTCCCTGCTATCACCAGTAGGCCCATTGTTCTGCGACAGCAGGGTCGCCAGGATATACGAAGGCACAGACGAGATACAGGAACTGAAGATCGCATCCGCGGTCCTTGGCGAGGAATTCTCCGCATTCAGGTGAAAAACATGGCCATTATCCCATTCAGAGGAAAGAAACCAAAAATTCATCCCACTGATTACATTGCAGATAGCGCTACGCTTATAGGTGACGTTATCCTTGGCAAGAATGTCAGCATATTTCCAGGAGCAGTGCTTAGGGGAGATATGCATTACATAAAAATAGGGGACAATTGCAGCATACAAGATAACTCTGTTCTTCATGGAACAGCAACAAAATATCCCACAATAGTCGGAAAGAACGTATCAATAGGGCATAATGCCATAGTCCATGGCTGCAGAATAGGAGATAACTGCATAATTGGAATGGGGGCCATAATACTTGAGGGAGCAAGAATAGGCGACTGGTGCATAATAGCCGCTGGCGCAGTAGTACCTGAGGGTGCGGAAATAAAGGACGGAAGCATAGCAATGGGCATACCTGCAAAAGCAGTAAAGAAAACTACACTGCGGCATAAGAGAAGGATAACCTATAATTGGAAGGAATATGTAAAGCTTAATGAATCCTACAGAAGGCAGCCAAACGAAAGCGGCAAATAAGTGAGAATATATGGAAGAGCTTTTTTCAAAGGACATCGAAGACATAAGCAAGTTTTACAAATTCTCTGAAGACGAGATGAAGATGCTGAATAATATAGACAAAACAGCGGAAGAGAGCTATGCATCCGAGTTTGAACATTACCTTAAGCACGAATTCAACAAGGAAGCGCTGGAGAGCGCTAGAAAGCACGGAATTCTAGGCATTCCGATAGATAAGGAGTATGGCGGGAGCGGAATGGGCCCATTGATTCTTGCATTAGCTGAGCAGAGGCTTGGCCAAATGGGGCTGGGCTTTGCCACATTTTTCGACGTCCACACCGTATTATGCTCCCAGGCATTGCAATTATGGGGGACAGACGGGCAGAAGGATAAGTATCTTAGGGATGCGGCTTCTGGAAGTAACATATTTGCATTTGCACTTACTGAGACATCTGCCGGAAGCGATCCGTCAATGATGAAAACTTCGTATGTTAAGGAAAATGGCAGAATAATAATCAACGGCACCAAATACCTTATCTCCAATGGCAGCATAGCCGATACAATAATATTATTTGCAAAATCATCTGCCGGTGATGGCATAACAGCATTTCTTGTCGATACCAAATCAGAGGGATTTGATGTTTCCATTGAACTCAAGGAGAAGCTAGGCCTGTTCACATCGCCAACTTCCATGATTGAATTTTCAGATGTGGAAGTAGGCACTGATGCAATATTGGGAGAGGAAGGCAAGGGCCTTCATGTTGCATATTCATCGTTAATTAATGGAAGGATGGGCATAGGCGGAGGGTGCATAGGCATAATAGAAGGCTGCCTGAGTGCATCCGTAAAAAGGGCGAGGGAAAGGGTGCAGCACGGAAAGGCAATAGGAAAGCACCAGCTTGTGCAGGAGCACATTGCAGAGATAAGGCAAAATCTCGAGATGGCGCGATGGCCGGTGTATTTTGCAGCAATGAAGAAGTCGGAGAATAACAAAGATAAGATGAACAAAGAACTAATGAAAGAAACAGATATGTTATCATCCCTTGCAAAAAGAATCGCTTCAAGGAGGGCATTCGACTCCGCAGACCGCGCAGTGCAGATATTTGGCGGATTCGGCTACTCCCTGCTATCACCAGTGGGCCCATTGTTCTGCGACAGCAGGGTCGCCAGGATATACGAAGGCACAGACGAGATACAGGAACTGAAGATCGCATCCGCGGTCCTTGGCGAGGAATTCTCCGCATTCAGATAAATAGGAATTTTCATGCGTTTCAACAATCCAAAGATAATAAGAATATATGAGATGCTGGAAGCGCATTTCGGATTTCTTGACTGGTGGCCGGGAGAATCAAAACTGGAAATAATAGCCGGCGCAATACTTACCCAGCAGACATCGTGGAAGAATGTTGAGAAAGCGATAAAGAACATGAAAGCAAGAAACATGATGAGCTTTGGCCTGCTATTAAATGCAGATATAAAGGATATAGAGGATGCAGTAAAGCCTAGCGGCTTCTATAGGCAAAAGGCAAAGAGATTGAGGGATTTTCTTGCATACATAAGAGAAAACCATTCAACAATAAAGAATTTCCTTTCCAAAGATGCTATGGAGTTAAGGAAAGAGCTCCTCTCAATAAATGGAATAGGAAAGGAGACTGCAGATTCTATAGTACTATACGCGGCGGAAAAGCCAATTTTTGTAATAGATGCATATACGAAAAGGGCAATAAAGAGAATATACGGGATGGAAAATGAGATGGAATATGATGAACTCCAGGATTGCATAATGAAAAAGATACCTAAGAATCTGGAGCTTTACAAGGATTTCCATGCCCAATTCGTAGAGCTATGCAAGAACTATTGCAAGAAGAGCAATCCATTATGCACAGAATGCCCTTTGCGTAAAGTATGCAATTATTGTGACATCCTCTCCCAGCTGAAGGTTGGGAGCTTTCAGGGTGGCTATGATTAGTTGTCATGATGCCACCCGTATAGTTCCTGCTTCTTCGGCAACCGCCTTCCTTGCGGAAGGTCTTACATTGTCTCCACAGGCTTGACTTCCCGAATGTCCTTCGGTAGCTTTGACAGTTTTGCTGTCAAAATTTGAACTCGCAGAGTTCAAAGCTCTTTTGAGTATGTTTATGCTTGCATTTATATCCCTGTCCTTTCTCATATTGCACTTCTCGCAGATGAATGTCCTTTGCGATATTGACACTTTCTGCACATTTCCACAATTACTGCAAGTCATCGTGGTATATTGGGGGTTTACCGCAACCGCTACGCAACCAGCACTTTCAGCCTTGTATTGTAGCATTTGAGTAAAGTTCCCCCAAGAAGATTCGCTTATTGACTTTGCATATCTTCGGTTTTTCACCATGTTTGGTATTTCTAAATCCTCGTATGCGGTTAACGAATATGAGTGGGTAAGATTGTATGAAAGTTTGTGAAGGCAATCCTGCCTTATTCTTGCAATGTGCTCCGAGTATCTTGCGAATCTTATTACCGTCTTATTTCTATTGCGAGAACCTTTTCTCTTTCTTGAGATATTCTGTTGCAGAAGCCTTAATCGGTTTCTCTGATGTTTTGTTATCTTTGCGTTCTGATGAATTGTGTTATCTGAAAGTGCAACATATTGGCTTATGCCTAAATCAATGCCTGCCTTTGGTTTGTTGTTTGATATGAATGGTTTATCCTCCTTTTCAACAGCAATCGTGATATACCATTCCTGCGACTTCGTTTTCTTTATTGTAAGCGTCTTTGCCTTTCCCTCTATCTCTCTGTGATTTACGAAGTTTATACTGCCTATCTTTGATAGTTCTGCGTTCTTCTTTTTTATCTTGAACCCCAACTGGGGATATGTAAGCGATGATACGAATTTTCTGTATCGTGGGAATCCTGCCTTAACAGTCTTTCCCTGTTTCTTTTCCTTGCACCTTCTAAAGAAGTGCTTGTAAGCATCAGATACCCTCTTTGAGACATTCTGAAGAACCTGTGAGTGCAGTTCGGTAAATTCTGGTTTTTCCTTCTTTGTTTGCGTAATCCAGACATTCATTCTGTATTCTGTCAGGGTTTTGCCTGTTTCCTTATAGTATGCCTTTGACTTTTCAAGAAGCAGATTGTAGAGTTCCTTTGCGAGGAGCATCTGCCGATTAAGTGTTGCCTTCTGTTCCTTTGAAGGATATGCACGATATTTATATGCAGTTTTCATGACGGCCATATCTATTATACTATTAAAATTTATATAATTTTTCCACATTCTTCGCTTTCATCTCTATCTAAAAGATAGGAGTTTTCCCGCTATGAATTTATAATTTATTACTCAAACCACAATATGCAAAGGAAAAACGTTTATAAAATAAATAGAGGCAGCAGCCAATGTAAGCCCTACTATATAAAGGAAACCAAATGCCCTGTTGTGATTAAGAGAAGTCCGATGATACCACAATGGCCATCCAACATACCCTTTAGGCGCCTTTCTAGGTTTTTCTTTCATCATGATTTTTATAGTAGAAAATGCAGATGGAATATTCAATAAAACTATGAGAAGAAACGGAGTAGCAACACCTAATACAACAAATAGGAGGGTTGACAAATACATAATAATTATTATAGATATATTGAATATACTCGACAGCTTTTTGCCTAGCATTACCGGGAGTGTATGCTGCCTTATATTTCTGTCGAACTTTATCTGGTCCAAATGCTTACCAACAAGTATTGACATAACCCCAAATCCATACGGAATGGATATAATGAAAGGTATTATTGAGAGACTTCCAGATATTATGAAATACCCACTGCCTATCATAAGCGGACCCCATACTATGAATGCTGATATCTCGCCGAGACCTATACTTTTCAACGTTATGGGAAAAGCATCATATGAGAGTAAGAAAATTGCACCTATGGCAAGGAACACAAGCGTAAAATATCCCCTAATGCTTGTTAAGTATGCTGCTATTAGCAAGCCAACGAATATTAATAAAGTTATCACAGCAAGCAATTTCCTACTACTTACTACTTTGTCCGCAATAGGATGTATTGTATATCTAAGTCTTGGCGATGCAGTTGTATCGTGCCCTCTAACATATCCGAAATAGTCGTTCAGTAGATTGCTAGTCGCATGTGCTATAATAAATCCTAATACAACGAGTACAAAATAAAGAACATTAAAATTACCGTATATATATGATGTAAGACCTGCGATGATCGCAGCCTGAATTGATATTATAAAGATTGCACTTCGTGCTGCAAATAGCCATTTCGATCCAAAACCAAGTTTGCTTATATCATTCTTCGAACTGTGGAAGCTCTTAAATGGGGCAAGCATGGGGGCTTTCTTTTCAGAGGCGTTCATGATTAAGAATCTCAATACTTCTATTAAGTCTTATCGGTAAAAGGTGATTTTGGGGAAAATATTTAATCTGCCAAGTTCCTAATTGCAAAATTTGAGAAGTTAGGGAACATTACGGCAAAGACAAAAATACTGGGAATGAATCTAAGAAATAGGTAATATTTTATATACTCTCTTAACAAATTCTTTTCATGATAAATTCATTAATGCAGTCCTTCTTAGGATTCAACGGGCTTAACGATGCTGCATTCAAATTCGTAAATAGCATTGCAAGTATGCCACTCAACCAGATAATGTATTACATGGCTGAGAGCTTCTTTGTAGTTTTGCCACTCATCGCAATATATCTTTTCCTTAAAAAAGACAAGAATGTGTATTCATTTGTATTCGCAATGGTAGTTCTGTATGCTGTTGGCACAATAATCAAGGATATTATAATGGAGCCAAGGCCATGTAACGTTACCGAACTTGAATGGATAAACCACTTCTACTGCGAAGGAGGATATTCATTTCCAAGTAATCATGCAACTGTACTAACAGGGCTTGCTATATTCACAAAAAACAAGAAAGTGCTCACGGGCTTTTATATAATATGGCTTGTAATTTTGCTCTTCGGCAGAGTGTATCTAGGACAGCATTACCTTACAGATGTGATTGCAGGGATAATAATAAGCATAGCTGTATCTTTAGTAATATATAAATACAAAGATATTGTAAATAAAATAGGAGACGCTTTAGTGAAGAATATATTTGGGAGAATATTCAAGTTTTAACATGGACGATGAGGAAAAGATAAAGAAAGTGCTCAAGGAATCCACCACCATAGCTGTGGTAGGATGCTCAAGGGATCCTGAAAAGGCCGCGAATTATGTGCCACAGTATCTTAAGGAAAATAACTATACTATAATACCTGTTAATCCGTTTGCTGATGAGATACTTGGAGAAAAGACAGTAAGGACTCTTGCCGAACTTAAAGGTATGCAAATAGACGTGGTTGATGTATTCAGACCGTCTTCCGAAGCGTACGAAATAGCAAAAGCAGCATCTGAAATAAATGCAAAATGCATTTGGCTGCAAGAAGGGATAAGAAGTAAGGAAGCAAAGGAATTTGCTGAAAAGAATGGAATTATATTTATACAAGACAAATGCATGATGAAAGAACATATGAAAATGAAACGGGAAGAAAGGTAGCTTTATGAACTTAGATATGTTTGCTGAAAATCTTATACTACATTATGAGAAACCACATAATAAGGGCAGAATAGATAATGCCAGTGTTGAAATACACGAGGACAATCCTACATGCGGCGATGATCTTACAATGTATCTTAAAATAAACAAAGGGAAAATAGAAGATGTGAAGTTTGAAGGAATTGGCTGCTCCATAAGTATGGGTACATCAAGCATCCTGACTGATTACATAAAAGGAAAAAAACTTGACTATGTACGAATTATGAGAAAGGAGGATATTTTTGAACTCATAGGCATAACACCGGGTCCTGGAAGGGTGCATTGCGCAACTCTTTCGCTCAGAGCAATAAGGAAGGCAATACTCAAGTATGGGAATTACGAGATAGATAGGGAAACGAAAGAGATGTAGGCAGTAATTTGGTTTTCTTTTTGATGTAATTTTTTCTATATAATGGAGACAGATTTCTTAACTCCTGATTCTTGTAATTTCGGTTTATAGCCAAAATGGCAACGTAGCATTTTCGTTGAATAGATGTCGCCCATTCTTCTATTCTATCTTGTTTTCCCGTTTAATGTAAACGATGCATTTGCAAAGAATCATTAATAAATATGGTTAATTACATATAAGTGCGTAGCAGCCCCGTCATCTAGTGGCCAAGGATAGTGGGCTTTGGACCCACACACACCAGTTCGAATCTGGTCGGGGCTAGATAATTTATTGTTTCCTACAGCAGTATATAATATTTATTTTATGAAAATGGTGCTAATATAACAGAGAATATATACAAATTGGAATCTTATAAGGAGGATATCCAAATAGACAGATTCACAGAAGATGAAGCAGTAATACTAAGGAAGAACCTTACTAATATAACCGGAAATGTATTTGCATGGAAGACATCCGAAGAACTTACAAACGAACAGGTAGGCGCGCTTCTCTCTAGGTATAGCAGAACTTCTCTTACCGGAAAACGCCTTTTCTTAAAGGAGTTTTACCCGAACAAGAACAGGGGTAAAGAATTCTTCGATGCATGGCTTGTCGATTACGGCGATGATTCCATACAAGAAATGGCAGGTGGTCTTCCGCTCTCCTGCGAGTTTGTGTCGAACCTTGCCGTGAAGGAACTTGAAGACTGCAGAATCGGATCTTACATAGAAAAATCGACTAGATATGTACCTTTCGACAAGAAGCTTCCCAATGGAGAATACATGTTCTACAAAGATCCTAACATAATGGACTCTAAGTATGGGGACGAATATTTGAAGCTAATGAGAGGTCTCTTTGATTCCTATTCGGGGAACATAGAGAAGATGTCAAAATATATAAGTGAGGCGAATCCCATTGAGGAGATAAAATTCAGGTTTGGTGAGCAGGTAAAGAAGATATCAGAGATGAATAATGGGGATTTTGAAGCATACGGTGTGAATGAAACGGATATTAAAAAGGCTTATGATAATGCAATTAAGGCAAACGCGCTTGATTTTCTAAGGGATTATCTACCAATGGCAACTATGACTCATGTTGGCATAAGTATGGATGCAAGGTCTTATGAAAATCTTATACATAAGCTGCTTTCTTCACCGCTTAGCGAAACTAGAGGTCTTGGCAACAAGATTCTTGAAGAGATGAATAAAATATCTCCCGCTCTTTTGAAGAGGATAAGCGGAGAGCATGGAGAGGAGATGCAGAAATTCATGCAAAGCAGAAGATTGGATTCCATGGGCATCGTAGGAAAACTTGGAGTAATACTTAGCCCAAATACTGAGAATGTTGCCCTTGTAGATTGCACAGGATACGGATATCAAAATGCGGATGAAATGGCGCAAATTGCAATTGCATCCTCCATAATATATGTATTCTCCAATGGAGTAAGCATGCGGAATGCTATTGAGACTGCAAAAAGCATGGAGAATGAAGAGAGAAAGAGGCTTATATCGGCGTATGTTGGAAAGAGAACCAATAGGAGGCATAAACCTGGCAGGGCATTCGAGAATGTTGAATATCTGTTTGATCTAAATGCAAGGATAGGAATATACCGGGATATACAGAGGCATAGAATAGGGACTCAGGAAAGGCAAATATTCAGCATATCGAATGGATACGAGACAAGGGAGGCATTTGCCATGATAGGAATCGATGATGATTACAAACAGAAAATGTCAGAAGTAAAAGCACTGTACGGGAAGCTATATGAAAAGTTCCCGTATCAGGCCCAATATGTTGTTACTTTCGGATTTAACATAAGGTGGTATTACAGGCTCAATGCAAGGCAGATGTTCCATATGTGCGAACTCAGGTCTTCACAGCAGGGCCATCCAGATTACAGGAAACTTGTGCAGCAGATGGCAATTGAGGCGAAGAGCGTTCATCCTACGGTAATTGGATATATGAAGTATCTAGACATGAACGAGAAAACGCTTGGAAGGCTGGACTCGGAGATAAGAATAGCAGTAAAGAAAAATGCCTTGTCTAAGCAAAACTAGATTTATGGTGCTAAAGTTTCATATCCGGATAAAGCGGAAATTTTGCGCATAATTCTGCTGTCTTCTTCCTTGCTTCCTTTATCACTAGGTTATTTCTCAATCTTTTTCTGAACTTTTTTATGTATTCTTTCTTGCCCTCGGTATCCGCGGGTAGCTTGCAATCCTTTACTTGCATTATCACCTCCGCTATTATCTGCGCTATCTCCTCCATCTCTTTCTCTTTCATCCTTCTTGTTGTTATTGCTGGCGTGCCAATCCTTATTCCGCTAGGATAGAATGGGCTCGAAGGCTCTTTTGGGATAGTATTCTTGTTTACCACTATTCCTGCAGAGTCCAGCGCTTCCTGCGCAAATACGCCAAGACCAGTTCCGAATGTAGTCAGATCTATAAGAAGCAGATGATTGGCAGTTCCGTCTGACACCAATTTTATACCCCTATTTGACAGGATATTTGCCAATGTTTCAGCGTTTTTCACTATCTGTTTTGCATATTCCTTGAATTCCTGGGAAGACGCTTCGAGTAATGCAGTGGCAATTGCCGCAGTAGTGTGGTCGTGAGGACCTCCCTGCAATCCGGGAAAAACTGCCCGATCTATCTTATCTGCAAGTTCAGGGTCCTTTGCCAATCCTTTTTCAGTTACCATTATCATTGCCCCTCTTGGGCCTCTGAGAGTTTTGTGTGTCGTTGTAGTTATTATATGGGCATATTTTGCGGGACTCTCATGCACGCCTGCGGCAACCAGCCCAGCAACGTGCGATATGTCTGCAACCAGATATGCCCCGCATTCGTCAGCTATGTTGGCAAATTCACCAAATGGAAGCGCCATTGGATATGCGGTAGCACCTATCCATATCAGCTTTGGCTTGTTTTCCAATGCAAGCCTTCTTGCCTCGTCAATGTCAATCGATCCGTCTTCTTTTACATGATAAGATATGCTTCTAAAGAACTTTCCGGTTACGCTTGCCTTCCAGCCATGGGTAAGATGGCCGCCATCTGTAAGATTCAATCCCATTATTGCATCTCCAGGATTGCATAATGCGACATAAACTGCAAAGTTTGCCGGAGATCCTGAATATGGCTGTACGTTTGCATGAGGTACGTTGAATAGCTTCTTTGCCCTTTCGATCGCCAGATTCTCTATAGCGTCTATATTCCCATTGCCCCCATAATATCTCCTCCCTGGGTATCCTTCAGAATATTTGTTGGCCAAAACAGTGCCGGCAACCAGTAGTACGTTCCTGCTTGCAAAATTCTCAGAAGGTATCATTTCGAGAGATTCTCTCTGCCTCTTCAGCTCTTTCTTTATCGCTTTGTACAACTCCGGGTCATCCCTTTTGATAGTACTAAGCATTCCCATGGAAACTCAAATTGATATTTTCAACAAATCAATAAAAGGTTTTATGCATTTCCCATTGGATGCTTATATAAGCAGGTTTATATTCTTCATATGGATAATAGTACAGCATGATGAGATGAGGTATTTCTGATCTGTGATGAAAAGAGAGTCATCTGATATCAATATGCCTTTGCAAAGTATGCCAAATACTTTGCATCCATATTGCAAACAACGCATTTCCCTGAAACTTCTTTTTGATCTATGATTGCTCTGCATGTAGCGGTAGTCTCCTTCTTTATTTGCTCTTCGCATTCTCCAGAGCCGCACCACTTTACTTTTATGAATCCGCCTTTTGAGCTGAGCATATCCTTGAATTCTTCATAGTTGTTGACATCTGTTGTCCTCTCCTTAAGCAACGCGCTGGCTTTTTTGAACATCTCCTTCTGTATTGAATTAAGGTCTTTTTTCACCTGATTCAGAAGCTTATCTCTTTCTACAGGATTTTTTTCTCCTGATACTCTCTTTACGATTACAGCACGTTTGTTTGCTATATCCTTAGGGCCTATCTCTATCCTTATTGGAACGCCTTTCATCTCCCAATAGTTGAATTTCCATCCCGGAGTGTAACCTTCCCTTTTGTCTATCTCCGTTCTTATTCCCTTCCTATTAAGCTCTGCTGCTATTGCATCTGCGTTAGACAAAACTTCCTTTCCCGACTCTCCGTCGTATGCTATTGGTACTATAATGGCCTGTATTGGTGCCACTCTTGGCGGAAGCACCAAACCCTTGTCATCCCCGTGCACCATTATTAAAGCGCCGAGCAGCCTTGTTGAAATCCCCCATGATGTTGTATATGCAAATTTATTCTTCTCGTCCTTGTCGAGGAACTTAACCTCAAAAGGCTTTGAGAAATTCTGCCCTAGATTATGCGATGTTCCGCATTGCAGCGCTTTGCCGTCAGGCATCATGGCCTCAAGAGTCATAGTGTATTCTGCCCCGGCGAATTTCTCCCTCTCGGATTTTTTTCCTATTATAACCGGGACTGCAATGTACTCCTCTATTATTTTCCTGTAGAATTCCAAGATCTGCATAACTTCTTTTTCAGCTTCTTCATGTGTTGCATGTGCAGTATGCCCTTCCTGCCATAGAAACTCGCTGGTTCTTATGAAAGGCTTTGTATCCTTTATCTCCGCCCTCGTTACGTTGCACCACTGATTGAGAAGCAAAGGCATGTCTCTCCAGCTCCTTATCCATTTTGCCATGAAATAATATATTATAGTCTCTGAAGTTGGCCTTAGAATAAGCCTTTCCGAAAGAGGGTTGTTTCCAGAATGCGTGACCCAAAATACTTCTGGAGCGAACCCCTCAAAGTGCTCAGATTCTTTTTTTATGAAAGATTCTGGTATTAAAATGGGAAAATATGCATTCTTATGGCCCGTCTTCTTTATCATATTGTCGAAAGCATTCTGTATTAGCTCCCATATCCCATAAGAATAAGGCCTAAACGCTATGGTTCCCTTAACAGGCCCATAATCTGCCAGTTCTGCTTTCTGGACTACTTGCGCATACCATTCTGGAAAATCTCCTAGCTTTGCAGCCCCTATTCCCTTATCATCCCTCTCCACAATATTACCTATAGGTTAAGCATAGACCTTATAATCAGGACCACATTCACGCCTTCCATGAATCTTCTCCATGCAAATGCAAACCATTCCTTCCCATAAGGTATGTATATTCTTGTCTCATAACCTTTATTAGCTGTTTCTTCTGCCAGTCTACCCCTTATGCCATTGAGCATTCCAAATGATATATTTCTCTTGTATTTTTTCTGTATTGCAATCGCTTTGCATATCATCTTTTTGTCGTGAGTTGCAATCATGAACTTTTTTGAGTTACGGAATAGATATTTCATTATCCTTATATAATTTGCGTCTACCTGCCTTCTTTTTGTATATGCTATATTGCTATTCTCTTTGTATGCGCCTTTGACAAGTCGTATTGTGCCTCCTGCCTTCACCAGCAATTTTGCGTCATGATAGCTTCGCTTCAATTTTGATTGTATCGCTATGCCCACATTCTTATGCCTTTTCAGCGCGGCAAGATAAGCCTTAATAGTTGCATTGGCATATACAGAATTTTCCATGTCGGTCCATACGAAAATTCTGTATTTCTCTGCAAACGAAACTATTTTTTCATAATTGGAATTGAATAAATTGTAATTTATGCATATTCCCAATTGGGTTGGCTTTACGGCAATATCGCAATCTAGCGTTTTCATATGCACGTCTGAAAGCAGGGATATATACTTTTGAACCACTTTTTTTACAGATTGCTTGTCTGTTATATGTTCCTTTATATAGTTTATTGTAGATTTCTGGTTCTTAGCATATAATTCTTTTGCCCGTTTTATTGCGTCATCCTTTCTAGGGCCTGGAACCCATTTCCCAGCAAGGATTCTTAATTTATCTTCAATAATACCCATTTACATCGGCAATTGAAAACGTTTTTTTAGCATTCTTTTTAATTTAACGTAATTTGTAAACTGAATAGCATTAATGCCTATGGAGTTTGCTGATTCCACATTATCTTTTCTGTCATCTATAAAAATTATTTCCCATGGTTTAAGCTTCATCTTTGCCAACACTTTCTTGAATATCTCAGGATTCGGTTTTGACATTTTCATATAACATGAACAGAACCGGTATTTGAATATTCCATAATTTATTCTGTGCTTTGTTATTATATGTCTTGCACTGTCAACATTTGACAGAAAGCCGATATCATATTTTTCCTTTAGCATAGTTGCAAGACGTAGTACTTTCTTATTTATCTTTGAGTGGCTTTTATAAAACGAGGACCATTGTACCTTTTTTATAGGTATCTTAAGCATTTTTGCCAATAAAGAATTAAAATTGCTTTCAGTCAGCATTCCTTCTTCAAGTTTGCTCTTTATTGGAGTTATCATTTTTTCTATCTTAAATGCATTAATATTTGAGATTGATGAAAGATACCTATAATATTCCTTGTCCGTATAATCCACTATTACGCCTCCAAGATCAAATAAAATGCATTTTATCATGATTGGATAAAGGCGACAATATTATAAATAACCTTGTATACATATCTCATCAGGGGGTTATAGCGTAACCTGGCAGCGCAGCTGGCTCCAGATATTTAATATAAAAAATACGAGCCTACAAGGCGATGACTGGATTTTGGAGCTATGAATATATGATTCAGGCGTTACCAGCTGGTCGGGGTTCAAATCCCCGTGACCCCAAGATATTTTGATGTGTGAAAGCCTTATTAATTTATTTAAAAAAAATAATTTCATGAAGAAGTTTCTTGGTATAGGGATAATCGGTATAATTGCAGCAATAGTTGTACTTCTGCTGCTATCTGGGGCTATGTTTTTACTTTATGTCACTGGTGCATTTACTCCTGCGCCATCTTTCTCTCTTCCAAGCTTTCCGCAGAACGATGCGCCTGCACCTATTGGAATATCAAACACTTTGCAGCAGATAAAAGCGGGCAACCCTGGAGTATTATCGAAACTTAGCTACAATTACATTAATTCCTCTCCAGAATTTCATGTAAACTACACTGGCAACATTTATGCAAGGCTAAATTTCAGTGTTGATGGAATTCATATAGGTACTTTTGAATCACCAATATATTTATGGATTGCAAAATATGGAAAAAACCTGCATATATGGGCAGATATCATTTCAATTCCGATATTGGGAAATGAAGAAATACAATATGTGGACAACACGAATGGGCTTTTCATCTGCCCTACATTCAATTATACAAGTTTGGTTTCTGGCAATGTAGGTTCCTTGTTGTCCAAACAAGGCTCATGCTTAAGGGTGGAAAATTCTATAGAGACATCTCCGATTAGTTTCGGCACCATAACGGCATTTAACTTATCTGGGCTTGGGATTAATGTGAATAACGATTATAATCCAAATTTTGATTCATACCAAAGTGATTTTTACGGGATGAACTGCACCGCAATAGAAGGTTATTACCTTTCCGGAAGCGGAAGCGCTGCAAATGCCCCTATTGGAATGTACACGGCCTGCCTGTCGAACACATACTACATTCCGTTGAGCTTTGGGGCTAATTTTAGCGGCAGTTTTGGAAAGGTGCTTATAGTGCTAAATGAGACAAGTATAGGAAATTCTTCTATTGAAAATAAAGTAGAAAACCTGCCTTATCCGGCACTTGGAACTTTGAACTCCAGCAAATAGGAATTGGCTGGATTATATAGCTGCACCGCACATAGTAGATATTATTTATAGCTTGTATGCATATATAAAATTCGTGTATGGCACCAAAGATAAGCGTTATCGTACCTGCGATAAACGAAGAGAAATACATAATGAATCTTTTTCAAGGCCTTAGCGATCAAACTTTCAAGGACTTTGAGGTAATAGTCGTTGATGGGGGGAGCAAGGACAGGACAGTAGAAATTGCGAAAAAAAACAATGCAAAGGTTATAATGGAAAAGAAAAAAGGAATAGGGATAGCAAGAAATACAGGCGCAGCAAAGTCAAGAGGCAGCATTCTCGTATTTCTAGATGCAGATACAAAACCCTCAAGGAACTTACTGAAGACGTATAATGAAGTATTTAAAAAAGACGAAGATATAGTTGCTGCAACAGGACCCATATATCCTTTGGAGAAGACAAACAAAAGGATATTGCTAGGATACAAGATAGTATCAATTTTCTTCGTGAAGCTGAGCATAATGCTTGGCGTACCTTCAGTTGTGGGTTCAAACTTTTCAGCGAGGAGAAGCCCATTCATGAAGATACACGGATTTAATCCTAAGCTGCTCACCTATGAAGATTGGGATCTCTCTATAAGGATAAGGAATCTTGGCAGGATAGTCTATGATAATAATGCAAGTGTACAGACAAGCGTAAGAAGAGTCGCTGCATGGGGCATCTTCGGCTATTTCAGATACCATTTCGGAAACATGCTAAGATATTATTTCCTAAAGAAGACAAAGGAGGATTATGGAGAGATAAGATAGCTCTTGTTGCCTATTCTTATCCTTTCACTATTGTGCCATTTGCATTCTTTCCATTTATCGCAGATTCAAGGTTTCTTATGTCACTGTTAATGAACCATAGGTCTATATTGGAGCGCTTTGCCAGCTTGCACGCAATTATATCAAAGATAAAATTCGTTCCTGCATCCCTATTGTCAAATTCTGATGCAAGCTTCACGAGGGACATATGCGAGAGCCTTACGAATTTTTTAGCGTTTTTCTCTTTTGGATTCCTATCGAACACATATGACTCGGTACTCACGTTTATCACCTTGCGCAAACCTATTGCTTCTGCGGATAGCACTGCCGTAGTATCTGTGGTTGTGCCTGGAATCCCAATACCACCTATAACAATTACCCTGCTTCTCTCCAATATGGTGTTGATCTCGCTTATTTCGTTTATGTCTTCTGTATATACCATATTTATGGAGTTTGCGAGAAAGTTCCTTAGCAGCAAGGCATTCGTCTTTGTGAACATTACGCCAATCCTATCGAGTACAAAATTGTTATCTATAATGTTCTTTGCTTCAGAGATATAGCTCCTGCATGGACTCCCACCCCCTACGGATATTATGAATTTCTCTTCTTTATGCTTCAAAAGTAGAGATTTGAATTGCTTCAGATATTCAACATTTATTCCATCTTTGCCGAAAAATATGCTTCCGCCAAGCGATATGCATATGATTCCCTTCCCCATATTCCCGTCTCCAGCTATAAAAAATTTTAGAAAACATATGTTGCTTGTTTCTAGTTTAGAAGAACCTTGTGTATATGCCGTTTATAATGTTTGTTGTGTATCCAGGATTGCCCCAGAAAGTTGCAAGCCAAAGCACTAGAACTATTACTGCAATTAGTATCAATAATGAGGCCAACATATAGAATGCTTCTATCATGTATACTTTTTGTATCTTTGACACTGCTATGAAAAATATTATAATGCCCCATAGGAGTATAAGCTCGTTAATAATCGGGAGTATGAACAATGCCCAGAAAAATACTATACCTGGTATTATTCCATATACTGCGGCAGTTATTGTACCTTCGAGGTCAGACTTGTTGAACTTTCCTAAGAGTCGCCCTAAACCTTGGTATATCCATGAGAATAATACAAGAAGTATAGGTATTATTATGAACATGGCCATTGCAAGGGAGAATATAATAAGAACCGAGCCGCTGAACAGTGGGAATATGAATCCATACTGCGAAAGCAGCGTGTTGACTGCAGAGGAAAATGCAAAATTTAGCACTATAAACAGGAACGCAGTAGCTATGAAAGGTATTATCGAATACTTGTAATAGAATGAAATCGCTTCCCCAAAGCTCATTTTTTTATTATTCATCTTCTCTGGATGCAACGCTATCTCGAAGGCTTTCGCGAAATCTTTGGTGTAAAGCATACTTATACCCTGAAGATTAATGTATTTGTAATATATTTAAACCTTTTCATGCATTAATTAGATGCCAAACGGCCATAGGGACAGGGTAACGCCCGAACCCATACCGAACTCGGAAGCTAAGCCTGTTCACGATATGAAATACTGCTCCTCACGAGCGGAAAAGCATATTGCTGTTTGGTTTTATTCTTGTATACGCCATGGGGAGTGGCATTCATTTGCTCCTCATGTACATTTCCTCCATAGCGGAAAGCATTATATCTGTATATTCGTTCGTCGGAAGCCTATTTTTGTACTTTTCAACTGCATCCCTTGCCTTCTCGCCATATGCCCTTGCAATATCTTTGGCATAATCTATGCAGCCATATTTATTCACCAGGTCCACCACATACGCTATATCCTCCTTTGTCTTCTCTTTTCTAGGCTTTGCATATATTGAATCAAGTTTTTCCTTCTCTGCATTATCCGCTTTTGCAAATGCATTGAGAGCGATAATGGTAACCTTGCCTTCATATATATCCCCATATCTCTGCTTGCCGAATACCTTTTCGTCTGCGGTCATATCAAGTATGTCATCAACTATCTGGAATGCAATTCCGGCATTTGTGCCTATCTTCTCCAGGATGTTCAAATACCCTTTCCTGCTGCCCGCAGCTATGGCACCGAGCTGCATGGGCCCATATACTGTATAATAGCAGGTCTTGCTCTGTATTATTTTATAATAAAGGTCTTCTGATGCATTCCTTATGCTTCTAGTGTTGTATATGAAATTAGTATCTAAAAACTGCCCCTCGACAGTTCTTTCAAGCATGTTGTAGAACTTGTCGAACATCAACGCACCTCTTTTCTTTCCTAAAAGGTCTGCGGAGTCCTTTATGATCTTCCACATTGCTATATGCCCCCCATCGCCGGCATTTATGGCTAATTCGTCTCCGTATATCTTCTGGATTGCAGGTTTTCCCCTCCTGAGCTCCGAGTGATCCTCCACGTCGTCATGTATAAGTATCCAGTCTTCCGAAAGCTGCATTGCAGCTGCGGGCAAGATGAGCTTGTCAATACTCGCACCGAACATCTGCCCCGAGAGCATAAGAAGGCCAGGCCTCCTATAACTTCCCTGCCTATCTATATAGTCGCGAATCATCTTATAGTGCTCTTCAGGCTCTTTTATAGGAATGTAATTGCATATAGTGGAATAGATTTTGTTCCTATGCAGTTCTATGTACTCTTTGAAGTTCATTTCATCATTTAGCATTTGTGCATATACGCTTATAAATTCATAGCGGGAAAACTCCTATCTTTTAGATAGGGGATGAAAGCGAAGAATGTGAAAAAAGTATATATTTAATAGTATAATAGATATGGTCGTCATGAAAACTGCATATAAGTATCGTGCATATCCTTCAAAGGAACAGAAGGCAACACTTAATCGGCAGATGCTCCTCGCAAAGGAACTCTACAACCTG
>JAJYWY010000010.1 GCA_021791245.1 Microcaldota archaeon | reverse complement strand
CTCCATAAGGAAGAAAGAGCTTGACTCTCTCCGCATCAAAGAGCCTATGCTCAAGGAAGTTGGAAGGGAGCTGAAAATAAACGAGCCAAGGCTCGTAGAGTACTTCACGAGGCTAAAGGAGCACATGAGGAAAGGCAGCGAAATCCAAACTGAAAGCCAAAAGAGCACTGTAAAAACGCGTTAGCATGGGATGCGCGCTAAATAGACAATAAACGAATGCGGAAAAAGATATATAAAAGAAAAAGGCATTATTTACTAAATTTGGCTTTGGTTTTGTGCAAGAACTGAAATATTATACGATAAAATACTGCTACAGAAAAGTGAAATTATGGAAAAGCAAAATATAAATGTACTAGAAGTAAAAACACAAGCGTATCCAACAATCCCCGTAATTTTTGTTTCCAGCGTAAGGGATAACAGGTTGCCGTTGCACAACTCGATGGGCCTGTCTGTCACAGATCTTAAAAACGAGACGAGAGTGGAAACCATAGTGCATAGGACCGATTCTGGAAAACTCGATAGTTTTATACTAAATGGGGAGAATCTGCCATTAGAAAGGAATAAGTCGATAAGCGAGGTGCTAAAAGTATTCCAAAGTGAATCAAAAAAAGGTTATGGAATAAGCGTAATATCAAATAACTATAAAGTATTCGCAGGCAGTAGCGATGCTGGAGCTGCTGCAATTGTGGTTGCGCTTAATGAGATATTCCAGACGGATTATCCACAGGAGAGAATAGCATTTTTGGCAAATTCTATATCAGAATCAGCTATCCGTGCAGTTTATGGCGGGCTTAACATATTAGTTGTAGATGGACCCGGATCGCCATATGCAAAACAACTTGCGTCTGAAGAAGACATGAAGGATATAAGGATATTTGCAATGGGCTTCAAGTATGAGACAAGGCTATCTGCTGCAGAGATATTCCAACTGACAAGGAGCAATCCATTCTATGATTATAGGTTAAAGAGAATCCAGGAGTGGGAAGCAAAAATCAAACTTGGTCTTCTTAGAAAAGATTGGAAAATAGTATTTGAAAATGCCGAAGACAACTGTGCAAATGCACATTATCTAATTGAAAGTTCAGGTAGAAGGGCAAGAAGAAAAGAAATGATGGCCGCAGTTATCGACATAGAAGAGATAAGGGAAGAAACAAATTTGCCAGTATATTGGACTGCGGGTGGAGGAAATGTTATAAATGCATTTACTTGGAACCCATATGCGAACGCAGTGTTGGAAGAACTAAAAAGAAGGGGGCAAGAACCACTTGAGTATAAGGTTGCACCAGCAGCACACATAACCGAAGTGGAACGCGAATGAAGTTTTGGCTAATCAGCGTGTATAAAATGGATAATTATAAAACGATCTTTGTATCTGGGATGCCTCCCCAGCAGAAAGTGCGTATATTATGGAAAGAAGTCTATTTGCTTCATTCAAATTGTTGAGCATAAGAATTACCATTTTGTGCAGACTGTAAATAGGATATAACTGAGGCAAAGTCCTTTTCAAAGCCGGAGTCGCTCATCTCGCTCACTTGCGCCTCCAAATCCAAACTGAAAGCCAAAAGAGCACTGTAAAAACGCGTTAGCATGGGATGCGCGCTAAATAGAAAATAAACGAATGCGGGAAAATGCTTGGGTATAGATATGAAAGTAATATTTGTAAGACATGGCGAAACATTGGAGAATAGGGACAACATCCTTCAAGGTCAGAGACATGGTACCCTGTCAGAATTGGGAATTATGCAAGCCAAGGCGATATCGGAAACCTTAAAGGAAATGAGAATAGATATAATATATTCGAGTGACCTTAACCGTGCGCTTGATACAGCAAAGGAGATTGCAAAATACCATGCATCGCCTCTAATCCCTTTAAAAGATCTAAGGGAACGCGATATAGGCGTATTTGCAGGCATGAAAAGAGAAGAAGTCCCAAAATTGGACGAGTACAAACAGCTTGGTATGAGGCCTCCAGGAGGGGAGACGATCGAAGAAGTATATGCGAGGCTTGAGAGATTCAAAAACATGCTCATGGAAAGACATAACAATGCTTCAACCATCTTGGTGGTAGGCCACGGAACTATGGGCAGAGTATTTAATCTTGTATTCTCTGGAAAAGGAATATCAGAGATTCAATCGACTTCACACTTAGAGAATACGGAAATTAATTCCTTTGAGCTTTCCACCAACCTGTAATAAAAAAATTAATTCGACATAAAGCGAATAGATAATAAGTAATTTATATATGAACATGTAGATATATGTGATTTTATGAAGATAAAAGTTACAACTGCCAGAGGACATTCTAACATAGCATTCACGAAATATTGGGGCAAAAGAGATGAGAATATAAATTTGCCAAACAATTCATCTATAAGTATGACTCTTGACGACAATCTTAGCACCATTACAAGTGTGGCATTGGTTGACGGTTTGGAAAACGATACTGTCTTTATAAACAATGAACTGCAAGATTTTAACAATCCAAAAGCTACGGAAAAGACGAAATTCATGAAAGGTGTGCTGAGATATATGAAGGAGATATCAGATGTGAAGCAGAATTTTCTTATAGTATCAGAGAATACATTTCCAACAAGCAGTGGTATAGCATCAAGCGCATCTGGCGCAGCTACACTGATCTTCGCTGTTTCGCATGCGCTGGAGCTAAACCTGTCCTTGAAACACATGTCCATAATTGCAAGACAGATAAGCGGAAGCGCGTGCAGAAGCATTTACGGTGGCTTTGTAAAATGGAACACGGGAGAAAAGAATGACGGAAGCGACTCTTATTCTGTACAATTGAAGGATGAAAAGCACTGGCCTGAACTAATGGATATAATAGCAATAGTGGATTCGTCAAAGAAAAAAATCTCTTCCAGCACAGGGCATGCGCAGACAATAAGAACCAGCGTACTCTATCCGTCAAGGCCTTCATATGTGGAAAAAGTCAACGTTGAACTGGAGAACGCGATAAGAAACAAGAATTTCGAAAAGATGGGA
>JAJYWY010000013.1 GCA_021791245.1 Microcaldota archaeon | reverse complement strand
ATCTTGCTGAAGATTCCACAAACCCGGAGATAACTGAAGAACTTAGGAAATTTTCGGAGAAGAATGGTATAATATTTACCCATAGGGCAAAGAGAGAAGGGTTCAAAGCAGGCGCATTAAACAACATATTGAAGTATTCGAATGAAGAATTGGTGGCAATCTTCGATGCCGATGAATACCTGATAGACAAAAAATTCCTTATCGACAATGTAAAATATTTCAGCGAAAATGGGCTATCATACATACAAACGGAAAAGAGATACAAAGCTACAACGTTCTTTTCTCAGTGCGTAGACATATTCGACGCGTTTTTTTTCAGGTTCGTTGAACCTGCAAGGGCAATGAACAACACTGCAATTTTCTCCGGTTCGTGCGGCATCATAAGAAGATCTGCACTTGATAAGATAGGGGGCTTTCCTGAATATGTGATTGAAGACACCTTCTTCAGTTTCGAATCAGACATGAATAACTACAAGAGCCTGTATATTCCAAAAATATATGCGCTTGGAAAGCCGATAGAAACATTCAGCAGCCTGGTAAAGCAGCAGTGGAGGTACAATTATGGCGATACTCAATTTATAGATTATTATATGAGGCGAAGCAAACCTAAGAAAAGGTCCCTTGTATCGAGCATGGATTATATAGCGCATGGATTCGGGCTGAACTACCTGTCTGTCTTCCTTATACTATTCACAGTATGCTCAATATTCATAACCCTCTCTCCATTCACATTCGCACATATAGACTTGAGCAGCCTATTTAATCTCAGCACCATGACAACAGATCTTGAGATACTGGGCTTTTTTGCCTTTAGCATGTCTTTTCTTGCGCCTGTGTTTCTTGCAAAGATATACTTCGGTTCTTTCAAGAAAGGATTCATGATTTTTCTGCTGAATTATGCGCTCGCTTTCGTAAGGGCCCGTGCGGCGTTGGCTGCAATATTCAACAAGAACCCCGGGGCAAACTGGAACAGGCAGTCATCTTCTGCCAAAACGGGAATGCTTGCGAATTTATACACCACCAGAGTGGAACTATCATTCTCGGCTCTGTTATTCGGCCTATCAATATTCGCATATACGCAATCCAACCTTGCAGGATCAGTATGGCTCGCTATTTATGGCATGCTTTACATATTCACCACAGTATTCCACGTAAAATATGGATGATCTATTGATATATCTGAAGCTGCACCATACAGAAAAAGGAACCATTATAGCGATGTGCGACGAGAATCTCATTGGCAAGGTGCTGAAAGACAAAGAACTTGAGATAGACTTAAACAAGTACTCTGTTTTCTACAAGGGCGACCTTGTGAATAAAGAAAAGGCAGCTTCAATGATAAAAGTCAGTTCATTCTTCTCTGCAAATATTGTAGGAAAGGAATCTGTGGATGTTTTTGAAAATTCATTCGAATTTGATAAAGGCAGTGTCAGGAAGATTGGAGATGTTCCTTTTTTGCATGTTTTCAAGTTGGAATGATGCAGAATGCCCAAAAGGACGCCATTGGCTTGGGATTCGTTTTTCGTTTTCCCTGCCGTATCCTTCTTTTGTCGCTTCCATTCGCATTGCAATTGCAGAATTGGACATTCCTTCCAAATACATTGGGATTGCGAAGAATGCTTCGCTTCAATGCTTTCATAATTTTTTATATGTAACAAACATTATACATATTTGGTTAATATAGGATCTGCAATGAATACGCCATAAAATAGCATATGAAAACTATTCTCCCTTGAGCTTTATTATAGCTTCTGCTATGTCGCCATTCGTAGCTTCCAATGCTGCCCTTATCCTTTCTTCGTCGTCTATTCCGGTCTTCTCCTTGACCATGTCAACATCCTCGCCGCTTATCTCTATTTTCTCTTTTTCTTTTGCCTCCTCGGATATGCTTCCAGATATCTGGAATGAAGTGTTGCCATTCATCTCTATGGACATTACGCTAGGATTCATTATCACTATGTTCCTGTCGCTGCACTCTATGACTACTCTTTCTGCAGCTATCTCGCCGCTCTTTATCCCCATCCTGTCCATCATCTTCTTCATAGCCTTAGGATCAATGTTTGGCATCATATTATCACTCCTTCTTTTCCTCCCCATAATCTATATGCGGCGAATGACCAGTATGCCCTGACTGCTGCTGCGTATTCCCATCGCCGCTTACTTCCTGTTTTTTGAAATACTTGTCGTATTCGTCTTCTTTCTTTCCGCTTGTTGATTGATAGAAATATGTCTCAGCCTGAAGGTTTATCTTTCTGAAGAGAAGTATTACGGCTATTATTATTATTACAAATGTTAGCGCAAGCCCATACATTAGGTTCTTGCCCAGAACCTGCAACGACTGCACTTGAGACGTAAGGTTGCTTATCCTGCCGCCAAGGGCCTGGTTGATACCTACAATCTGGGATTCTGTAAGATTAATATTATTCATAGTTGCTGTTTGTGATGCTGTCAACTTGTTTATCTGTGAGCTTGACGCATTTGAGTTTGAATTGATAACCAGAAGCTTGGTCTGGGTTGAATTAACGGCTGCCTGCGGAAGCGAACTTTTTTCAAACAGGAGAAACGAAGCAGTTGCATTGGTGCTGTTAGATATTACGTATTCGCCGCCTTGCGAAAAGTAATAATTTGGAATAACATAAGTAGTAGAATATGGGGCGAAGTTGTAGACTATCGTGCCTGTCGTGCTTATCCCTCCGGACTGGTTGAACGGATAGAATTTTACGTTGAATAGGGTGTTTTGCACTGAATTTGGTATGTTTATTATGTATACGGACTGGTTTGTGAACCCTACAGGAACATAAAACGGGCCCAGGCTTCCTATCCTGTAGCTGTTGTTTGAGTAATATACAAAATTATTGTAGTACCACAAAGTGGCTATGTTAGAGGTCTTGTATAGAACCGTCCACGCAGAGACGCTGCTGCTCAGAATTATCAGTATTGCAAACATCGGCAACAGAATCTTTGTGAATCTCTCCAAGCAATCATTAATTTATATTACGAACATAATTAAAACATTTCTTGTATTCTTGTATTAAGGAATATAGGATATGGAAAACGAAAATAATGTAATGTATACTATGCCATATGGATTATTTCATAGCGGGAGGCGATTTCAATACTCGGCGTCCGAGCCCTGCCCCTCATATGATTCGTCGGATGATTCCGCCGAATCAGCCTCTACATCCCCCTTTCCTATGACTTCTATTTTCCCGAACTTTCCAGAAGAGAGCTGAGGATTTCCCCTGAATTCCGTAATGAAGCCGTTGGATACTCTTATCTTGTCTCCAACGTTTACGCTGTCTATATCGTTGCCCCAAAGAGACATTGCTATGCTTCCAGTGTCGTCCTTGAGTTTTATATTAGCAACTTGAAGTCTCTTTCCATACTTTGTTACGACTTCCCTTGGCTCTGATTTTTCCACTACCGTTGCCTCAACTGTTACATTGGAAGCTCCGGCCTTTAGCTCGCTTATATTCATTTTATCTACCGAATAAAAACAGTTTATTTTGCAGAGTAATTATAATATGCTTACTTATAATAATCTTTCTACAGATAATCGCAAATCAGATTTATCAATGTGGGCGTAACCTCAGCACTATTTATGGCAGTATGCAAGCCCACTGCAAGACATATAAATTTGAATGATGCAATGAATATGGTAATCATGAAGAGTGCATATGGATCCAGGGCATATCTTTCAAAAGAACAGAAGGAAATGCTCGATCTGCAGATGTTTCTTTCAAAGGAACCATGCACCCTGCTTCTTGAAAGGCCGCTTTAATAATGGTGGATGCTTTTGCCGAAATTTGACTTTAAGACTATCGCATTCGTATCCCTGCTCGGGTCATCGCTGATACTGTTTGTTCTTTCAATAGCCCTGCCTACAGACAGCCTTAGCAGATCCGTTATAGCGATAATAGCTCTGATTGCGGACATACTCGCATTTTCTGTAAGGTTCTATTCATACCTTATAATACCTATGGTAAGAATGTCTAAAAGGACAATAATCCTAAACCAGGACGAGCCATACGCATTTTCAGTATCAAACAATGCCATAATCGTTAGGGGGCAGAACATGGTGTATTCAAGCGTATTTCTGCGCATACCCTGGTATATGTCTTCTACTGAGATGAGCGACGAGGAGAAAATCAACTTCTCGAGCAATTTTGGCAAGATAATATCCCTTAGGAAGAAGCCGTTCATGGTATCTACGCAGCTTCAGATGGTAAACAAAGACATATTCCTCAACAAGATTAGAGACAAGCTCAACGAAGCCGAAGACAAATACAGGACTATGTCGTCAGAAAAAAATGCCGGCGCAGAGGCAATGGAAAAAGAAAAGGTAGTAAAAGGGGAGCTCACGATGTGGCATAACCTCTACGACAACATCCTCAAAACGCAATCCAATGCACTTGTATCGTATGTGATGACTACGGAAATCGGCGGAACGGAAGAGGAAGCTACTAATCTTGCGCTCCAGAGCGCAGAGGAAGTATCCGCTGGTATAAGCTCCCTGCTCGGCATACCTGTTGCAATAGCCACAGGAGACGAGATAAGGTCCTTCATAGAGCCCGAATACATGATACCATATTCTACAATAAGCGAGCAGCTGAAGGAGAAGGCTGTGGAAACAGGTGCATGAACATGGACGAGGAAAGCATATTGTATCTGGCTGCAACTCTGGCAATTGTTGCGATGGTAATATTCAGCCTAGGCAATTACGGCCCGTTTGCAATACTTGTAGCTATAATGGCAATCCTCGCCGCAGCAGCTATCATTATTCTCAATTTCGCAGATTTCCTGATATTCCCTGCATTCACGTACATTCTGGGCATACAGACAATTCCTGCCAAGGATTATTACATTCCAAAGAGCCAGAACTGCATAATAAAGAACGTCAACGGGCTCTATTATGCAACAGCATACCTTACCGCAAACATCTACAACTATGTGTTCACTGCGGAGAGGGCAGAGTCTTCAAACGACGATTCCTCCCTTATAGCGGGTCCAGAGAAATGGGAGAAGATAGTGATGAATACAGGCTTCCCGTTCAAGTTCCATCTAATCTCATCTGCAGAAGATATACAGAAATATAGGGAGGAAATCGAGGGAAAACGCGGATTACTAGAATTCCAGATATCAAAGGAGATGCAGCAATCATTGCCAAAACAGATGGTAATAGACGACCTGCAGAGAAGGATAAACATAATGCAGGCAAGGCTTGACAGGCTCTCTACAGGCGAGAGGCCGGTAAACGTTCTCATGTACATAGAGACGGTTGCTGTAGGGGTGAGCGAGAAGGAGGCTATGGACAACATATCGAACCAGATAAACCAGCTCAGCACGATCTTCAATTCATTCGACCTGAGCATGACAAGAATCACGGGAAGGGAGCTTTACGTGCTCTTCAGATACAACTTTGCGCTTCCGACATCGAAAGAAGATATAACAAAGGATATAAGCACGCAATCATAAAATCAATGCACAAGAAAGTAAGCACAAGAAAGTAAGAGCATATGAAGTATGCGAAATGAGTACAAGCAAATATATTTAAAAACGAGGAGGGTATAAGTAATGTATTTGCATGACCCTCCTCAAACTCCAAAAAGTCATGAATAACGAAATAGCAAGGAGAGTCTTTTTATCGAGGCCTCCAGAGCCCCCGACAGAATTCCTCTTCGGGGATCCTACAAATTCAGTGTTCATAGGAATGACAAAGATATTCGGATCTCCATTCTCATGGTCTTTTCAGAACCTGACGAATCCGCATATAGCCGTTGTAGGGATAACAGGCGCGGGAAAGAGCTTCTTCGTAAAGGCATTCCTGCTTAGGGCAAGCTACGTGTGGGGCACCAATGCAGTAATAATAGACTGGGCAGGGGAATACAACGACTGGGTCAAGCAGTCAGGGGGCAGGATAGTCTCGCTTGGAAAGGGAGATTACCTTAACGTGATGGACCTTTCAGGCATGAAGCCGCTGGACAGGTCAAAGCAGATAATGACGGCTCTAGAGATACTTACTGACATAGCGGATTATCCTGAGCAGCGGAGGCTGACGCAGGAAGCTATAGAACAGGCATACCAGAATGCGGGATTCAAGCTGTCTGAGAACGCTTCTCCGAATGCAGATTCGCCAACATTGAAGGATGCGATAAACCTGCTCCAGGAGAAGCTGCAGGAGGGCACATACGTATATCCTGCAGAGCTTGAGAATGCCGTATACAGGCTTCGCCAGTTCGCGCGGGAAGGCCAGGACTACTTTGCGAAAAAGAGCACTATAGAGCTTGGCAAGATAACTTCATCAGGGCTGATAGACATAGACCTGTCAGGGCTCCCAGACGACAAGTTCAGGGCTCTCGCTGCGCTGTTCATGCTGCAGACAATAAAGGAGAAGATGAGGCTTGAGGGATGGAGCCCCACAAAAGGGATAAAAGCCATAGTTGTGCTTGATGAGGCATGGAAGATAGCGAGCGACCCTAGGAGCGACGCAGTCACAATAATAAGGGAGGGCAGGAAATACCAGTTCGGGCTCATAGTCGCTTCGCAGAATCCCACGGATATAAATGAGGCTATATTCTCAAACGTCGGGACTACAATAATGCTAAGGATAAAGTTCGAGAAGTTCATGGACTACCTACAGGGATCCTTAAACTTTTCAGGATTTATAAGGCAGGAGATAAGCAAGTTCGGAGTAGGGCAGGCTGCAGTAGACATGTCCTTCCAGACATCGGTCCAGTTTCCAGAAGTCTTCATACTTGACAGGGTGATAGGCGAAGTGCCCCTGGACACATATACAATAACAATAGGCGACATACTAAACCAGAACGAGCTGAAGGACCCGTCCATAAAAAAGGAGTTCTCTTACGAGAGGAACGAGCTCAGGAGCATACTGCTCGGATACAACATAGCTCCGGAAGCGATAAACAACACATTTGCTTTCCTTGACAAAAAGAACAGGCTCACAGAGATGAGAACGTTCGTGCAGCTCATGATAAGGAACGGGGTAAGCAGGGAGGTCATAACCCAGCTGCTGAGGAGCTTTGACTTAAAGGAGGAGATAATAATAAGGTTATTTGAGATTTGATATTATGCCAGGATCATTTCCGATAAACAGGATATACCTTAGGAAGCTGCTGGCTTCATTCAAGGTCAGCGACAAGAGCATAGATGCGATAGAGGAGAACATTAGAAAGCTTCACAATCACATCAATGCCGTAGCTTTTGCATCGCTGCTTGAGAGATACGGGGTTGATGAGGACAGGATAAAGATCGTATTCAGGGACATAGGCATAGACGACGTTAGCATAGTGAACGTGTTCTCCATAGTCGACGAGCAGAAGATAAAGGCAACATTCGGGAAGGTAGTGGATATCGATATTAACTAGTTCATGGCTTGATTGAATGGCACATATTGGAAAATCTAAATCTGGAATTGGGAAATCTAAACCTGTAGACACATACTGCATAATATGCGGCAACAAGAAAGCAGGCATATACGTAGAAGACGACTATGTGCTTGATACTCTCCGCGCGGTTAAGAAGGCAATCACAAAAAAAGAGTCTAATAAGAAGCTGGTGGTGTGCAAGGAGGATTACGACACATACGAGAAGTATTACAGGAAATTCAGGTATAGGCTTGCGCTATATTTATCAATAGGGGTCATCTTTGCCGTATTCTCCCTTATAGTATCCCCTTCAATAGTCACCCTGGGCATAGACGCCTTTCTGATAATCTTCCTTTACGCTCTTGCAATGCTCAATTATACTCCGAAACTTGCTTTGGACTTCGAAACAGCGAAAGGCTCTCATCAGGAAAAGGAGGCAAAATTGTGATAGATTGGCAGAGGATATAGTACCAAAAGTGGAAGAGATATCGTTTCCAGTAAGGCTTGCATTGCCTATAGCGCAGATAGGGACCAAAGTATCCAAGCTTCCGCTGTTCGAGACAAAAATCTCTGAATCAGAGCTCATCATATCAAAAGTGGAAAGCAGGAATATACACGACAAGCCGTTCCTTTTCTATTTAATAACGATAAAGCAGGAAGCGGTGTACATAACGTATTCTATAGCCCCGGAGACGAGCGATAACCTAAGAAGGCTTACTGTGCTAAAAAACGCGATGTCTTTGTTTGCAGTCCTTGGGGATGCAATGGAGATTGACGAGCCAAAGTTCTTCGCATATGTAGAGTCTACAATAGATAGCGTAGTCGCAGGGCTTACGCAGAACTACAGCACAATATTCAACAGGCTGGAGTCACTCTCTTCGGAGCATGCCGAGCTTAAGAAGCTCAACGCGGAGCTGTCAATGTCAAACCGGAACCTTACGATACAGGCTTCCCAGGCCAGCGAGGAACTGGCAAAGCTCAGGGAGAGAGTCGCAAAGCTGGAAGCATATTCGGACCAGGCCCTTATGGTTATGGCCCAAGACTGGATAGAATCGCACAACAGCCAGATAGACGTCAACGATTTTGCGAAGAATTACAACGTCCCGGTATCGAGGGTTGAAGAGATACTTGACAAGATGGTCTCGCTTGGCTACATAGAGCTCAAGAAATGAGTGGTCAGATGGCGTATTCGATAAGCATAAACAGGAAAATAAGGAACACGAGAATATATGTTGTGCTTAGGCGCGTAAACAACGAGTCCAACTGGCTTTCAAGGTTCATCCAGAGTTTAATAATGCGTGCGTTCTCGGAGAAAAACAGCAGTGCAACGCATGAAGAAGGCGCAAAGCTGAGGAAATGAGGGTTAGCAGAAATACAATTCTCATAATTGCGATAGCGGCAATAGCGGTAATTCTAGCGATCTCATACATATACCTGTCTGCGCTTCTAAGCCATATCCCTGTGCAGGTACAGCAGCAGCCAGGCGTCCTGTCTTTAAACGTATCTATTTCGTCGCAGAATATCTTTTCATACGATTACGCATCAAGATTAATGCCGTTTGTGCTCGCAAAGTACTCGGAAAAGAACGCAACATCATCGCTGTTCGAGCTGAATGTTTATTCAAGGAATCCGGTGATGAGGATATACCTGCTCAATGTAACAGACTACTGCTATAGATGCTACAATGAGCAAGGCCTTTACCAGAATCTCAGCTCTTACCTGCAGGCATACGGGCTTGAGCCAAATTCTACAAGCTTCTCTTATATAGGATTCAGCCAGCTTCAGTACGTTCCAAAAGGCTCTATAATTATAATACCTTCGGGGCTTCTGCCGATCCTGCTTCTGCCTTATTCACCGATTAGATCTAACTACAGTATCCTCAATATGCTTAACGATAACGATACCGTATTCTATTTAGGCACTAATTTTACCCAGGCAATCGGGCTTCTGGGAGGAGTCGTATATACTAGTTCCGCGCCTTCAATCAATGCGTTTAACCAATCGGGCATTGGCACAGAGCCCGCATCTTTCAATGGGACATACCTAGGTCCAAAGAATATTTACTTTTACTTCACGAACCAGACATTCTCCTTTACAAACGGATACTCTTACAGCCCCCTGGCATATGTATATTCAGGCAACGGAACTATTGTCTCGTTCTCAAACAACGAGCAGTCCGGATGGAAGAACAATTCGGAGATAGCATCAGACATATCAAAGGCGATATACGGGAGGGTATGGATACCAAGCTATTCATACGGGTCCTCTTCTTTGCCTCCATTCAGCACGGAGAATAGCACAGGTTCCATAGGCATATTCGCAGATTCAAGCAACTTGACGAATTCCAATGCAACTATAACTGCATTGACGTCATCGCACCCTATGCTTACCGCACTGTTCTCCAATTCCAAGTGGTTCGGAGCATATGACATACCTTTCCATTTCTCTTACAGCCCGAATGGCACGATAAGCATGCCGCCCTCGTTGGGATTGGGCACCCCAACAGATATAGGCATATCAGTAAATACGAACACAAAGAGGCAGGTAATCTCATATCTCTCATTTTATTATCCCAACATGACAAACGTCAGGAACGTATCCCTGGGCTTTTTCAACGTGTCTCCGATACAGAATTCTGTAGTCAAGCAGATATCGCTTGCCCTGGCGAATGGCAGGTACATAGCGATAATGAAGAATTTCTACAATAACACGTACTATTCTGGCGCAGTATTTGACACTGTAGGCGCAGAAATAACTCCAATACTCCTTGACTTCAGCAACGAAACTTTCGAATTCCAGGTAACAAGCAACGGCAACCCTGTGTCTGGCGTAGGCTACAGCATAGATATAAACGGTTCGTATCCTGTGCACGGCTATCTGAATCATGAAGGCATAATATACTACAAGCTTCCAAATGGATCTTTCTTGCCTCCGGGGAATGTTTCATTCGGCATATCGATGCTTGGCACCACATATAACTATTTTGCAAGCAGACAGACAATCCCAATAACCGTGCCTCCAATATTCATAGAGTTTGGCATAGTCGCAGTCATAATAGTCCTTGTTAACGTGTTCATACGCGCCCCAAAGGACGAGAACTATTATATAGACGTGCAGGAGTTCAGGCCTGTCGAAAGGACAAAAATTTCTATAGAAAAGAGCGCAATAATGGACATCTTCGACAAGGTGAATACGTCATATCACTGGAGATTCATGCCCTTGACAAAATCTGAGCTGCGTGCAGGCATAAGCAACAATATAAAATATTCTAACATGGCGATAGCCGTAACTTTCCAGAACACGGACAGGCTGCTGAATACATTAATACAATCAGGTGACGTAATGGAGTCTGACGGTTACTTCGCGCCAAAGGCATGGATCGGGCAGTCAGGCCACGACATGAAATACCTTGCGACATTCAGAAAAGCCAGGGACTACTGCATAACGCATACGATGCTCTTTACCGACCTTGATGCCGCAGGCGAAGAAGCAGACATGATAATAACCAAGGGCTCCTCGAAGGCCTACATAATGATATATTCCGAAAAGAATACGAAGAGCATACGCATATCCAAGGACTTAAGGTACTACCTGCTTTTCTTCAGCGAGGATGATAGAAGAGACTTCATGTCAAGCTTCTATTCTGCCACTGGCGAGCTCGCCGAGATATTCGACATGGCAATATCGTACAGGAACATAGTGCTTGCAGATGCGGAGAATTTAGACCAGATAGTTTTCTGATATACATTCTCATTCATGCATGTCCTCATTGCCTCCTGACTCGCTTAGCGCAGCGCTTTCCCCGCCTTCGCTTTCCGCAAAAAGGCCCTTATACTTGGTCTCGATGACCTTTTTTATGGAATTTTCCACAGACTCCTTCTTTTCGCCCGTGAGCTCGCTCAAATCATCGGAAAGCTGGTTCACGTACCTCATTATCATCTTGTATCTGGACTGCTGCACATTCTTGTTCCTCACGCCGCTTATATATCTCTGCAGGCCTCTCGATGCTTCCATTATCGCCAGCTTAGCCTCCTCTATTATTTCGTCCTCCTGAGAGACTGCCTGCTTGCCTACTCCGGAGTAAGGGACGTATACAGAGGAGATGTTTATCATCACGGTAATAGGTTCTTCGTCAAACTTGCCTATATCATATCTCTTCCATGCCACTCCGTTTACTGCTGACGTGAGTGCGCAGTTCGATGCATCGAACATCAGCGGCACCTTATTCGAAAACCGCAATATGCTGCCTCCCCTCTGGTTTGTCTCCTTGTTGATTCTTCCTGCATCCCCCCCATAAGCTATTCCAACCTCTATAGCAAACGGTATGCCTCCCCTGAATACTTTAGGCTTCCTCTCTATAACAGACACGAACTGTGGATTCAGTATGTTCTTCATCGCAAGTTCTATCTGCATCTGCCCTATCGTGGACAGTGCATCTAGCTCCGGGGCTATCCATTTCGTCTCCTTGAACGACTTGACAAGTTCCTCTGCGTCTTCCCACGTAAGATTTTTCGGCTCCTTATCGAAATCTACTTTCACCATTCTTTTAATCTCTTCTATCTTCCCTGGGCCAAACCTTGAGAATGTTTCGCTGAAAAATGCCGACAGCTTGCGGCTATCGCTGAGGTGCGCGAAATCTATAAGGTCACTGGTTGTAAGGCCGAGCGGGTGCGGTTTTATCTCCTTAGGCCTCTTCGGCATCTCGTTAACGGATCTTGGAAACGATACCTCCTTTCCGTCAGGTTCAAGGAGATATATGCTTGCATGCGGGTTTGCAAGCGCAGTCCTCTTCAGATATTCATAGATCCCATGGTCGCTGTTTTCGTATTTTACATCCGCGAATTCGCCATATACAGAGAATCCGCGGAAATCCTTGTCGTATTCCTTCATTTCAGTTACCATCGGCTTGTTGTTCTTTATGTCTATTGATATGTCGCATTCGAACGAATCCTTTCCAGTGCCGGATATCACATGAACAGGCTTGTTGGTTGTTATCAGCGAAAACAGCGTGCAGCTTGCAGCCCCTATTCCCTGCTGGCCTCTCTGCTGCAGATACCTGTGGAACTTCGTCCCTGCAAGCACTGTGGCCATGGCTTTGCCGACAATACTTTTAGGTATTCCAGGGCCGTTGTCTCTCACCTTTACAGAATATTTGTCCTCGCCAAGCTCTCTTATCTCAACCCGTATCTCCGGAAGTAATCCGGCCTCTTCGCACGCATCGAGCGAATTAGACACGTATTCGTGTATTATTGTGGTTAGAGACCTCACTTTGCCAGAGTAGCCAAGCATCTGCCGGTTCTTCTTGAAGAACTCTGCTATCGAATGCTGCTTGAATTCCTTGAATATCATATCTGCGTCTTTCTCTGCCATCAACTTACCACACTCTGCTCTTTGAAAGCCCTCCTTGCCCCCTCCATTCTTTTATACGCCTTCTTATGCGTGCTGCCTCCAAGTATGGATTCTACTGCGGTATTCGCTATCTTTATCTCGCTCAGTGTGCCTATAAGCCCAATAGTATTTCCATATATGCAGACTTTAGCGCCGCTAGCCTCCTCTATATACTTCTTAGCCTTCCCTTCGCTGCCTATTATCCTTGCCTTTATCCTGCTTATTTGGCTCTTGCTCTTGAATTCCTCCTTTAGGTTTATTATATTCAGGTAGTATTCATCGTTGAGCAGCGCCAACGCAATGTTAATATCAAATCCCCTGCCAAATGCGGCCATCACATTTCTCGCCTTATATTCATCGTAGGCATCTCCATCTATCACTAAATTGTTTCCATTGGAGATTTTTATGCTGCACTTTAGCTTTTTAGATAACATTGTAATTAAATGTTCGTTGAGGCGTTCTGCCCTTTCATGCGGCAATAGTAAATTCTGCATAGAATGCCTTTTTAAGCTTTTAATATTAAAACTAGTAAAAGAGCATATATGCATAGCATGATGCTCTATTACTGGCAGTTTTATATGCAATAGAAATATTTAAATACCTAATTCTCATCATTGTATGTGATTCAATCATGATTCTTTCATGATATTTGCATGAAAGGATTGCGTTTGAATCATGGGATTGCATGCAAAGCGATGAAGAAATAAAAAAAGAGCTCTCTGAACTTAAGGAGATGGTCCAGAGGCTGGCAATAACATCAAACAGCGCAAAGCAGATAGCGGAGCCGGAGAACCAGAATGCAGATGTCTCATACCTTATGAAGATTGTAGAAGAAAGGGAGAGGACAAACGGCATGCTAAGGATGATAATGGAGCGCGTAAGGAACCTTGAGCAGCAGATAATAAAAGGGAACGAACAGGCAATACAGCAGTCTAACGAGACAAAGCAGGTTCTTCTCTCAGATGTAGACGCCAAGATAATAAACTACGCAAGCATGCGCGAGATGGTGTGCGCTGATGAGATAAGGGAACTTATGGGATACAAAGGGAACAATGCCGCATGTTCAAGGCTGAATAAGCTGTACAAAGCAGGGCTTCTCAACAGATTCCAATTAGGCCACGTGGTTTATTACAAATTTGATGCTGGCAAGGCGACCAAAATGCTGATCATTTCACCCCCACAGTAACGTAACAAATTGGCCTGCTTTCCCTAAAAGCGGGCCTTCTTCTTACTTTCGCGCGATGTGGGAGTGCATATCAGCATCAATATAAAATATACATTAGCGATGCGCGTTTGTGCGTAATTTTCACAGAAAAGGAAAAGAGCGATAATAGCCTTAAATAGTAATACTACTGGCTTGCCGTATTGATATTTATTAATTTGTTTTAACATCGTGAGCGGGAAATCTCACATGCTTTAGCGGTGGGATGAAAACGAACTGCATAAATAGCCCAGAATCATCAGACGAATCTTCATCTGGGAAAATTCCCTTTTTCCATTCGGGAGAAAATGGCATCACACCATGTTTCACTTGGTATGTTCTCAGTTCAACGAAAATTGCCTCATGGATTTGAGGTCTTACAAAATCTCCCTGAGCGTGGATTTCGGCGTGTCCCGCTGTATAATAGGATTTAGTCATAAACATATATATGCCTTTTTGTTCAATAATATATATATCCATGTTTCACTTGGGAAGCCCACGCCGCTTGCGGGTGGGAGGATGTCACAAAACAAAATGATTCATTGATGCAGAAAGAAAATTATGGGAAAAAGATCTTCGTAATGACGCATGCAAGCGACATGGACGGAATAGGAAGCGCCGCACTCATAAGGATGAGGCTCAACGTTCCTATCGAGAACATATTCTTCTTAAATTATACTGTGCCGAAGCTTGAGTATGCATCGCAGCAGATACTTAAGCATGCAAAGGAAGGCATAACGCTGTTCATAACCGATACTGGGATAAATTCATCCCATATAATGCAATACAAGAAGCTCTTCCTGGAGCTGAAGAGACATGGCGGAAAGATATTCTGGATAGACCATCATCATTGGGAGGAAGATGCGATAAAAGAAGTGGCGTCTATGTGCGATATAGCCATTGTTGGCGAGAACAAAAATATGTGCGCGGCAGAGATAACCGCGAAGATTCTCGGGTTTAATGATGCCTTCGTCAACGAATTGCTCAAGATAACGCATACTTTCGATTTCCACGTTATGAACCTGAAAGACAAAAGAATGAAAAGGATAGGAGACATATACGACGCATGCTTTACGTATTACGGCCATATGCCCACAGAGATGTATACAAGCAAACTAAGACGCCTCGTAGGTGTAATAAGCTCAAAGAAGCTTTATGATTCAAAATGGGTTGAAGATGCGGACAGGTTCGACAGAATAAACAAGAAGAGGATAAAAAAGCTTCTCGACGATCTGTATTTTCCAGGCAAGAACATTGTGCTCGGTTTTGCCACATTCGTAAGGACGAACGACGTTTCAGACGCCATGATGAAGAAAACAGGCAGGGATATCGCAGTCTACATCAGCACAGAAAACGGGACAGGGCACATGAGGAGCGTGAAAGCAAACACAATACCAATAGCTATGAGATTTGGAGGGGGAGGACATCCGCATGCCACGGGCTTCCAGGTAAATTTAAAGGAATACAACAACTTCAAGAGCAAGGAGGACAAGGAAAAGTTCGCGAAGGAGCTAGGATCTGCTGAGGGAAGTTAATCTACACATAATCCTTCCATTTATTATGCGCTCATTAAGATTGCATACATCATGGGCACGTGACATAATATCCATTTAAACAGTCATAGAAGCCTAACTTCGCCAAATGTGATTCCTACCTCTAATCCTAATGCGTGATACAGTTCGCCAAACGCGTTTTACCAGCGCAGATTCAGATCTTTTGTACCGTATTTATCCAGAAAATCACCGAATATTGCCAGTATTTGGGACGAAATGTTGCTGACAAGAGTGAATTTGAAGGCATTATCGGGCTTTACAATTGTCACTGTCAAATTTATCAGGGATTTTTTGAGTAGTTTTACATTCTTGTCGATGGGAATCTTCGCAGAAAACAGTGTCAAACTCTCTATGGATTTTGCTAGGAAGGATAGGAAGACGATGCCGATTATCGCATCTGTAGTCCAGTGCCTTATCGGCCCTAACTCAATGCCTTCCTTGAGGTCTCGTATGAATTTCTCTGCCTTCCCTCTGTCCTTGTATATAAGCAATGCCTGTTCAGGATTCATGTCTACTGAACTCTCCAATATGAAGAAACCTTCCAGTCCGTTGATGTAAGGATTTTCTATGGTTTTCAGCGTCGCCTGAATCTCCGGATATAATCCGATCCACCCCGCGTCTGAGGGTATGGTCTCTATTGCCTTATGCCTCTTCGCCTTTTTGGCAAGGTCGTTTCCCTTCTCAACTTGCCTCTTGAATTTCTTTTCCTTCTTTCTGATCTGGTCTTCGAAGAGATCCTTGGAAAAATAAACGTACTTGAACTCGTCATCCTCTTTGATTTTGGCGCAAAGATATTCCCTGCCTGATCCCACTTCGATGTCATACTCCTCTCCTTCTGCAGCCTTTGGTTTTACAGTTATTTGGATAGGTGCAGAATTGTTGAACATGTCCAAATACCGCCCGTATGTACCGACGTGTTTCGGCCTCAATGTCAAATACCCATATTCATCCTTGATTATTCTTTCTTTGTTCTCCTTTGTATTCGCACCGCAGTCAAACACAAGAAGTGATCCTTTCTGCATCACTCTTTTCACTACGTTATACGTCTGTATGAAGTGTTTCTTATCATTCATGTTTCCTTTTTGAATCGTGATGGCGGCGGGAATGGCGTTTGATCCTATAGAAATACCTATTGCTATCTGCCTCTTGTCTGGTCTTTTGTCTTTCGAATAGCCGTATGTCGCAAGTTCTGACATACTGCCTTCCAGCATCGCACTTGTCCAGTCCAAACTCTGTATCTTTCCAACGAGGCCATTTCGTTCCAGGAAGTTCTGATACCTTGCCTGAATAACGGGAAATGACTGTCCTATTTTCGCGACTGTTCTGTTAAGTAACCTATCGGATATTTTAGAGAGGCCAAAATATGACAAAATCTCTGGATATATCATGTTGGGAATCTGGAGCACAGATACACTATGGGTAAGTCTGTTGTTCAGATGCACTTTTACTCTCCCAACGAAATCCTTCGATTCGCCTATGTTGGAGAAGAGTTCCGTTATCAGACCGTATTCTTTTTCTACTTTGTCAATCAATGCTATACCGCCCAGTGGCGTCGTTATGTTTTTCATACTTATCGATGAAAACATTGCCATGGGCACTTAAAAATTAGCCTGAATAGGAACTACGTGGCGAAATTAAGACACTGATGTAAAATCCCGGCAGCACGCAATCCGAGAAATTAAACGTCGGAGAATGAGATAAGTAGTACGGTTTTTATAAAATTTCAATCCTCTCCGTCTTAAAAGGCGATCGCTGTGCTAGATTCATTGAATCCTCCAGAGATCACCAGATCTTGAAGAAACTGAAGGTCAAACCAAGTATTTTAGTTGCCAGGAAGGTAACAATTATGCAACACAGCAAGTCAAACTATTGAACTTGTGTCTGGAAAAGTATTAGACCTCCCATTAGACAACGTGCAGACAGCTGCCACAGGAAGCTGCGGATTTGACAGTGTATAAGTTCCACCTATTCCACTGACCGATGAAATTGTGCTGTATTCCCATAGTGAAGTGAATGTTGAAGGAAAGCAAACGCCGAGATGAGTACAACCACCTATAGTAGTTGCCTTCCAATCACAGAAGATATAGCCATTTGCTGCGCCACATGGATAGTGGAGGTAACCCAAATAATCTGAGCCCTCCGTTTGTGTCCATTGCCCTATCCCAGAAGTTAACAGAGGTGCGTAATATGTAAACCATAAAGGTTCACCAGACCTGCCGCTTTCGTCTCCCAAGAATGTACAGAATATATCATTTTCATATATTAAACATGAAGGTGGCGAGCCATACGTAACTGAAACACCATCAACAGTCGTAGGTAGATTTGGTAGAGATGTCTGGGACCATGAACTTATCGAACCTGCATTTGAAGCAATAGCATACACTGCAGACATATAACCATCCAAGTTTGCCACAAAACAATATATCATATTATTATTCGAATAGCACATCGCATAATTGTAGTTCGACGGAGCGTATATTGATGTCGTTTGAGTCCATGTCCCTATTCCGCCGCTGCTGTACAGAGGTGCATAAAACGCCTGGATATCTGGTGCGGGATTATTAATTGTTGACGTTCCATCAAAGCAGTATATATATCCTCCTGCAACTGCACAGTCAGGAAATTGGCCTGCAGAACCAAAGATAGAGGGAAGCGATGTGGTCTCATACCAGGATCCAACAGAAGTGCCATATATTTTTGCGTAATATGCTGAAGTCATTGCAGTGAATGAGGGAGGATATCCAAAGCAATATAGATAATTATTGTATGTAAGACATTCGTCAGTTTGCCCAAGCGGAGGATTTGTGAACTGCACGATAGTTGGAGAAGCGGAACTTGATATGGACATTACAAAGGAATTATAGCTGTATCCACTAAAAACAGGAGAACCAGAATATTCGCAATACACATAAGGACTGATGGTTGTGCTGCTTGAAGTTGTAGACGTAGACGTGGAAGTGCTAGTTGATGTAGAAGTACTTGTAGACGTAGACGTGGTCGTCACAGGTAGCGCAAAGTTAGCAGTCTCTGCTATAGGTCCGTTTACCGTTATTCTTGGGTTTGGATTGCTGCCTGTGTAGCTGCCCTGCCCCGTGCCTGTCCATCCATTGAATACGTAATTGCACTGCGAAGGTGATGATGAAGACCCTCCGCTGCCTAAAGGAATCTTGCCTCCCCCTATGCTGCGCTTTACGCATTCCGCAGTGTCGAATGACGCGCTAAGCGTTACTCCTGAACCTGAATCATACCATCCGCTTGATGGGGATACTGAAGAATATTGCAGATTTGCGGGATTCGATGTTGTTGAGATGTAGTACTGAGTATGGTACGCTGCTGTTACATTGCAGCCATGCGTAGCGTTTATTATGCCTGACGATGCGGTGGAGGAGCAGCCGCTGATTGACAAGTATGCATAT
>JAJYWY010000025.1 GCA_021791245.1 Microcaldota archaeon | reverse complement strand
AATAGTATGTGACTGTTCCAGAGCCGCCTATCGATGAAGGCAAAGTATCTGATGCTGCTGTTTGGCCTGCATCCACTTTTGAAACTGCTGTAGGCGCAGACGCTGTTGCAAGCGCAGGGTTTAATGTTATTGTATTTGAAATGCTGTTGAATGTTGTTGGGGTGTTGTCTGTGACTATTACGTTGAACGCTACGGCTCCGCCAGTGCTGCTTGTAGTCGTTATAGATAATGAGTTAAATGTGATTATTCCGTTTGTACTTGAAACAATAGTGTTGAACACGCTGCCTTGCGCCACTGTTGAGCTGGAGAGACCACCAACGATGCTTATAGGTATGGAATTGCTCACAAGCACCAGGTTTGCCGTGAAAGGCACATTTGCGCTGGCTACTAGCACATTATAAGTGACATATTGGCCAGAATCTATTATACTATTACTAGGTGTCAGTGATGTTGCCGTCGGTGATGCTGGTGGCGGCGCGGCAGCGAATACGCTGCCCATTAATATAAGCATAGCAATTAATGGGAAAAAGAAATTCTTTGATTGCATGAAAAAGTTTTGAAAAAAATAAGTATTTAGATTTTTTGTTATCTTCCCACCCCCCCACGTAAAAGCAAAGCCGGCGTGGTTTATACAAAACAAATTTATCTATAACATGTGCAATTGCTATGATAACGTCAAACAAAGTGAGAATATGCATAATAAGCATAAGGAAGAGCCGTCAAGAGAAAATACACAGGTGTTGCTTAAAGTAAAGGGAATGGAAGTAAGAGACGAGCAGTGGCTAATAAATGGTTCTATATTCCATAGGCAAGTAGTTGAGATTCAAGACGCTGTGGTGATACTGCCTATAACAAAGGAAGGGAAAATAGTGCTGATAAGGAATTTCAGAGTGCCTACAAAAGAGAAGTGGCTTGTTGAGCTTCCAGCTGGGAAGATAGATGCAAAGCCCGAAGGCGGGTTCGAAACCCCTGTGGAAACTGCAAGGAGGGAACTGTCAGAAGAGACCGGTTACAATGCAAAGAAGCTCACTCTAAAGCAGAAAGCATATGCAAGCCCTGGCAGGCTCACAGAAATGATCTATACTGTTGTCGCAGAGGATTTGGAGAATGGTGCAATACATAGGGAAGATGGAGAGATGATAAGCGATGTAACAGAGGTTACGCTTCAGGAAGCCCTGGATATGATAGAAAACGGCACAATAATAGACATGAAGACAATGAACGCGATAAGAGGGTATGCGCTGGAGCAGATGAATGTGTAGTCATTTTTTCCCATACTGATTCTTTCCAGTAATCAGGTGCTGCACGTATCCTGCCTGGTGCGCTAACCACATATATGCGGTCTCCAGCGGTTCATATATTACATTCTCGTAAACTGCCCTTCCAATGCTTCTTGGGGTATGCACAGGAGTTATCTTTACTTCGAATTCCCATCCGTTGCCTTTGCTGAATATCCTCTTTGCGACCATCTCAGCTCTTTTGTACATGTGCTTATCTACAAATATTTCTATGTCTGACAATATGTTGTGCTCTTCCATGTATTTCCTTACGAAATGTAGGTTCAGCTGCACATTCGTTCCTCTCTCGGATTTGAATACCTTATTTTTATGCACTCCTTGACTTATTGCTTCATCAGCCATAATCTCTGCTTGGGTGCGTGCTGGACGTAGCCCTTCCGGAGTTGGTACCATGGCATAATTAGTATGGCTTCCTGCCATTATCATGTTAACCTCTGCTTTTTTCCTTTCCAATTCTTCATACCTGGCTACGGCCTTGTTCAGCACTTCCCTCCCCCTGAAGGAAAGATTGTGTTCCCCGCTCTTGCTGTCCCTTATAAGTGCTTTGCCCAACACTATGAGAGTCACGTTATTTTTCTTTAAAGTAGCAGTTTCCATGATCAATTCCCATAAAACAGCTCTTTTTTCATATATAATGTTTTCTGCCACAACATCTATTTGAAATCGTGCATCATATGCTTTTGGTTACCGCTCTAATGCTTCCGGAAGTCTTCACAGTATACAGCCCTATCCTCTTTCCAGAGAAATCCTTTATGAAGCAGCTTGCGAGAACTATGTCTTCCTCGCTTCCCCTGTTCACCTTTATAACGAACCTATTTTTATTCACAAGCTTTATCTTAGGCTCAGCATCCAGGTATTTCTGCTCCCCCATTATGTAGCGGAACCTGTTCCTTAGCTCGCTGATGGATTCCTTATCAATAAGATTGAGGTCTTCGCTCGATTCAAGGAGCACGTACCTGAACTTCGGCCTCATTATCATTTTCTCATCGTAATATTTCCTCATTATGATACTCATTATGATATCTTGTATGATATCATAGCTTTTGCAGTTTCTTCTGGAGCGCCTATGAACTTGGAAAGCGCGATCAGCTGGCGCGATGATAGAAGGTCCTCCTTGCTTTTTGCGAATGTTGCTATCGCAATCCTGCTCTTTTTGTGCATGAGATAGCGCAGAAGCCTCTTCATCGAGATGGCCCTTCTAACTCTTTCCTTCTGCGATTCGCCTGCAAGCGCAGAGGCATTGAAAAATATTGTGAGCTCCTTCTCGTTTGCCCTTTCTATTAGTTCCTTGTCTATAGTATTGTCGCTGATCAATATCCCGAAAAGGCTGGCGCTGAGCATGCCGGAGAGCTCCTTTGCGCTCCCTATAAGCACTGTCCGCATATTTCCATCTGCATGCTTATCACCGCACTTTCTTATGTTTATGTCCTTGCCTATGACAAGCATCTTCATTCCTAAGACAGAATCGCATCTGCCCTCTCCCATGCCTGAGACTGCATCAGCGCTCGCGATGTCAAGGAACTTCATCTGATCAACTACTGCTCTGTCTCTTTAAGGCTATTCTCTATCGTGCCTTTCAGCCTCTCTGCCGAATAGTGCAAGTGTATCAGCTTGGTATGCCCCCTTATGCCTGCGCCAGACTCCTTAGTGTCTATAAGGCCCTGCATTTCAAGCTCCGAAAGGCATTTCCTGAACCATCTCTGGCTCTTCACTTCCTTGTGCAGGGAATTGCCTATCGCGGAATACCTGTCGAATATCTCGCCGCTGAAAAGATAAGGATCCTCAGAAGCCATGAGCTTTTTGTACCTGCTTCCCTGTATTTCGAGAAGTGCCATCGCATATATGACAAGCCTCTGGTGCTCGGGCAGCATGCCCACAAGCTCGTACGCTATCTCTTCATCTGCGTTTCTCGCCGCCTTCTGCACGTCCTCGACAAGTATCTTATTCCTATTTGCCTCCTCGGCAAGCTCTCCTGCCATGGACAGTGTCT